>JAOZSM010000059.1:0-5474 GCA_029939675.1 Fidelibacterota bacterium | reverse complement strand
GTCACTTCTGTTTCTGGAATGATTTCAACTCCCAGCTTTTCCGCCAGGTAGAGATAATTTTTATCCAAGGTGTTCTTGCCGTCATCACGGCATCCCACCATACATGCCCCGCATAGGGTGCAGCCTGTACGTTCTGGTCCCTCTCCATTAAAGTATGGGTCAGGTACAGGTTCACCTGAATTTTCGTAAAACACGCCAACGTCATTTATATGAAAAGTATCTTTCCCCGTTAGGTCCCGGCCAACTTCGGCGAGCATCTCATCAGTTGGCGAAAGGGTGGGACTGGGGGTTGCTCCCAGCATTTTTTGGGCTGTTGCATAATGGGGTGCCAAACGTTTTTTCCAATCTCCCGGACCCCATTCTGGCTTTGCGAACACTTCATCCGGTGGGACCAGCAGATTGTTAGCATAAACCAGGCTGCCACCACCAACACCGGCACCATGGAGAATGAACACATGCTTTAGCAGAGTCATACATTGGATACCATAAAATTTGAGCTGAGGAAGCCAGAAATATTTGCGAAAATTCCAGTTGGTTTTCGCATAATCCTTGGGCTGGAAGCGTTTTCCCTTTTCGAGCACAGCAACTTTGTAGCCCTTTTCAGCTAAACGGAGTGCTGATACAGAACCTCCGAAGCCCGAGCCAATAATAATATAATCGTAATTTTTGGTCATGGAAAAATCTACCCCGAACAGGGGCACATGGTATAAAAAAAGTCCCACGAATGGGACTTTTCAAAGACGAGTGGATCCGGCTTTAATTAGGCGACTTTAACGGCCTTACCGGATTTAATGCAACTGGTGCAAATCTTTTGATGGGTTACCTGACCATCGACAAGAACTCGGACGCGTTGCAGGTTTGGTAACCAGCGACGACGCGATTTCTTGTGTGAGTGACTCACATTATTTCCTACAGCAGGACCCTTACCACATATATCACAACGTTTTGCCATTTTCAAACTCCCATTCTAAAGCGCGCAAATATAGACGGCGACAAAGGCGTGTCAAAGAATAAATAGTAGCCAGATGTGATAATCGAAAAATTAGAAGTCGAAGGCGGCAACGTCTTTTCTGACTATGTCAGATTCTTTAGCAAACACAGGCTTTACTTTGTGGATAGTGTCTGATACTGTAATCGATATAGGAGTTGTTTTCAGTATAGCTAGTGTATATACTATGTATATACTTATGAATAATTTTTAATTGAGGTAAAGAGATGTTAACCAAAGTTCAAAACTGGGGAAATAGTCAGGGAATCAGGATTCCTAAGGCTGTCCTGAATGAGACCAATATAGTTGTAGGTGATCACGTCGATGTATTTGCTGAAGCGGATCGTATTGTTATCCAGATTAAAAACCGGATCCGTGGCAAATATTCTATCGAAAATCTGGTCTCAGAAATACCTGCAGAATATCGTTCTGAAGTAGAAGATTGGGGTGAGCCTGCAGGACGTGAAGTATGGTAGCGAAAAGATATATACCCCAGAAAGGTGATTTGATTACTTTACAATTTAACCCTCAAACTGGTCATGAACAGCAGGGCCGCAGACCTGCCCTGGTAATCAGTAATCAAACATTTAATAGAGCAGTTGGGATGGCAATTGTCTGTCCGTTAACAAATACACATAGAAGCATTCCATTTCATGTTCCAGTATCTAAATCAACAGGTTTGACTGGTTATGTAATGGTAGAACAAGTTAAATCTGTAGATTATTATAGTAGAAACGCACAATTTGTCTCTCAGGCGCCTGATCCTTTAATCAGTGATGTGCTGGCTGTTTTGGACGCCTGTCTTTACCAATAGCAATTACACAATACCCGATTCGACTATTTTTAAGAAGAAGCCAGTGAAATCTGTGTAATCTGTGGTTTCTGTATAGATTGGTCTGGATATGTGGAAGATTGGAAATATAGAGATTAAATCAAAAGCCATTCTGGCTCCCATGGCTGGTGTCACGGGGCATCCGTTTCGGGTACTCTGTAAAGAGCAGGGAGCGGGTGTTGTTTACACTGAATTTGTCAGTGCCAACGGGATTATCCGTGAAAATCGGAAAACCCTGGATATGATGAAGTTTAAGGAAGCTGAAAGACCCATCGGGGTCCAGATCTTTGGCGAAAGTCCGGAAGTTTTGGCCAGAAGTGCAAAATATATTGAAGATACCATTAAACCCGATCTCATTGATCTGAATTTTGGCTGTCCTGTTCCCAAAGTAACCAAGCGGGGTGGTGGTTCGGCTATCCTTAAAGATTTACCCCTTATGGATGAGGTGGCCCAGGCCGTGGTTGAGGCAGTTTCGATCCCGGTAACAGCTAAGATACGTTCAGGCTGGAATAATGGCTGTATTGTGGCTCCAGTGGCGGCAGCGGCACTTCAGGATGCGGGAATTGCTGCTATAACCCTCCATCCCCGGACAACAAAACAACTTTACACGGGTGAAGCAGATTGGAGTCTCATCGGTGAGACCCGCAAAGCGATCAGTATTCCTCTTATTGGAAATGGGGACATCAGAAGTGCTCAGGATGCTAAACGTATGCTGGACGAAACCGGATGCGATGCCGTCATGGTTGGGCGTCGTGCTTTGGGAAACCCCTGGATATTTAAAGAAATTAATCAGTTTATCGAGAATGGAATCGTTCCAGATGCCATTCGTTTGATCGATCGAGTTAAACTGTGTCATCGTCATTTGCACATGGAAGCCCTGTCAATGGGAAATTTCCGAGGCACCAATTACATCAAAAAACATTTGAGTTGGTATCTTAAAGGGTTCCCCGGTGCTTCTGCTTATCGTCAGCGACTCTATACGATCATGGAATTTGGTCATATGGATGCTGAAATCAATAAAATCATTGACGAGTTGGAAGTTGATACCGAGTTGGCCAATTTTACTTATCGGGAAGAAGGACCCCTTTTTCCCAATGTCCCTGGCAGTAAAGATAATTATTAGTTGAAAGTCCAAAGTCAAAAGTCAAGAGTCGAAAAGCTTGCCGGGCACAACCGGAGGCGAAAGCCGGTCGATCCCAAACCTCCAAACACCCAAACTTCCAAACCTCCCAACCACAAACCACTTTTGGCTGGAAATTTGCATATAGAAAGCCAATGAATAATATAAATTTATTAATAATAATAATCATTAAGGAGTAACAATGAGCGATCGAATTAAAGTATTGATCATGGGTGCCGCCGGGCGCGATTTCCATAATTTTAATGTCCATTTTCGTGATAACGAGGACTATGATGTAGTTGCTTTTACCGCAACCCAAATTCCAGATATCGATGGGCGTAAATATCCTGCTGAATTAGCCGGTAGCCTTTACCCGGAAGGTATTGCCATCCATGATGAGGAAGAGCTGGAAGACCTGATCTATGATCTGGATGTAGATGAAGTGGTCTTTGCCTACAGTGATCTACCTTATGAATATGTTATGTCAAAGGCAGCCCTGGTCAATTATGCCGGAGCTGATTTTCGGCTCATGGGTGCAAAATCCACCATGGTTCCTTCTACAAAACCAATGATTGCGATCTGTGCCAGTCGGACCGGTTGTGGTAAAAGTCAAACTACCCGTGCTGTCTGTGATCATCTTACAGCTCAGGGCAAGAAGGTTGTCGCTATCCGCCATCCCATGCCGTATGGTGATCTGGTGAAACAAAAAGTCCAACGTTTTGCAGAACTTGATGACCTCAAGAAACATGACTGCACCATTGAGGAGATGGAAGAGTATGAGCCACACATCATGAACAACACAGTTGTCTATGCCGGTGTTGACTATGAAGCCATTCTGCGGGAAGCTGAAAAAGAAGCCGATATTATCATCTGGGATGGTGGCAATAATGATATGCCATTCTATATGCCTGATATCATGATCACTGTTGTTGATCCACACAGAGCTGGACATGAGCTTGGCTATTATCCTGGTGAAACCAACCTGCTCATGGCTGATGTCATTGTAATCAATAAGATTGACACTGCCGATATCGATGATATTGCAACTGTTCGTGAGAATATTCGCATGGTTAATCCAGACGCAATTGTAGTTGATGCAGCCTCACCTGTTGCTGTGGATGATGAAGACCTGATCTATGGTAAAAAGGTCCTTGTTGTGGAAGATGGCCCCACCCTGACCCACGGCGGAATGATGTATGGTGCCGGTGTGGTCGCTGCAGAAAAATTTGGTGCGGAAAGCTTAGTCGATCCACGCCCCTGGACTGTTGGCAAGCTCTCCGAGACTTTTGATAAGTATCCTGATATCGGTCAGATCCTACCAGCCATGGGTTATGGCGATGAGCAGATGAAGGATCTTGAGATCACCATTAATAAGGTTGAATGCGATGCTGTTGTTATCGGTACGCCTATCGACCTGCGTCGGGTGATCAATATCGAAAAACCATCAGTGAGAGTAACCTACAAGCTGCAGGAGATCGGTTCTCCAACCTTGTCTACCATCCTCAACGAAAAGGTTATCGAAGAACTGGAAGCAGCTGCCAAAGAATCTAGTTAAGGCGATAATTAGCCAGGCTGGGATTTGAATCCCAGCCTGGATGATTCAACATCCCACCTGGATAATAAATATCTATTTCTGTGACCGTGTGTTCAGGTTTTCACCATACAGTTCTCTTTCTTTTGTCTTAACCAGCAATAAATTGCTCCCATGAGTGCTAAACAATCAAAAAGGATCAGCAGTGGTACTGGTTGGACCTTTAATGAGGCTCCTGAAGCGGTTGCCAGAAAAATGGGAAGCGCTAAAAAGCTGATCCGTTTGCGCATGGAGCGCCGAAAAGGCAAGCCAACCACCATTCTATATGATATGGAAGGTGTTTCGGATATGAAAGCCCTGGCAAAGGCTTTAAAAAACTTGGTAAGTGCCGGCGGTACGACAAAAAATGAAAAAATTGAAATCCAAGGCGAACATCGTGACCGCATCAGAGTTTACCTGCGTGATGCAGGTTATGAAGTGAAAGGTTGACCATGCTGATAATGCTAACCATTGGTATTGTTGGCGGTGCCATACTCATAATGAGCATCGCTTTAATCCTAACGGGTGAAAATAAAGTCCACGCTTCCTGCTCTGCCACCAGTCACCTGGATGGGGAAGATGGATCATGCTCCTTTTGTCCCAATGATGATGATGAGGATCAGGTGACTGCGCTATCCAAAGCTGGGTACCCAGGGCGAAAAGATATTGTTTCTCAGGAAGTCTTTAATGGTAGAAAAGATCGTAATGTTGCAGTTGAACGCTTGAAGTACAATGCTGGCAGGGATTAATACCAATTTTACTTCCCAATGCGCAGGATGTACCATACTTCGAGAACCTTAGTAAGTGTTACATCCCGCTACGGGGACGCTTTTCCACGTCTCCCTATCGAAGACAATGATGCCCCAGCTTAAAAGCGGCATTTGAACTGATTCTAGTGTGCGCCAAGCGAAGCTGGTGCTTTCAAGCTGGACAATCCAGCCCAGACAAAGGCTAGCCCCCAGTC
>JAOZSM010000254.1 GCA_029939675.1 Fidelibacterota bacterium | reverse complement strand
AGGATACTGATCGCAGCTAACCGAGCCACTTTTTCATCATAGAAAGTAACGGGTTGCTCAATGCCGGAAAGGAGAGTGGCAAGGGCAGATTCTGAGCGACTGGCCCCCAACCCCAGGAAAGCACCAGTCCTAACCATATTTCTCCAGCCATCCTGCTTAGCATAGGTTTCCAGTAAAGGTATATCACTTTCATCCCGCTGTTTACCCAGGCTTCCCAAAAGGGTCATTTGGCCTCGGTAGGGCAGATCTTTCGCCTGTAATTTCTGTAAAATAGCTGCTCTCAATGCCGGATGACGGCGTATTCCACAAGCTCGAGCTGCTTCTTCGATTACCATGGGATCCTGCTCCTGAACAAGGAGTTCAGCCAGATGATCGTAGGCATAATTATTACCTACTTCGCCCAGGACCCGGAACGCATGAATGCGTAACCCCCAACGCTGTTCGGTTTTCAGATAATTACGAATTGCCTGAAGATTCTTACGCTTCCCGGTTTTAGCTAATTCACTCATGGCCTGCATTAGACCACGTACCGTCTGACCGTGCTCAAGTAAGTGACGCAATTTGTCATCCCCGGGATTGAATTCAGCTTCAAACAGGGCTTTCATATTGGGGTCGAGGATCAGATGTTTTGGTTCATCCATCTTGACCTGAAAAATTTGGACGCCTTTGTCCAGGTGAACAGTTTCAAGATGATCCTGGCCTTCACTATCCTGCCAGGCCAGTTCCAGATCCATTTCAAAGAGTTCCACACCCTTATCTTTATCGACTTGTTTTTGCTCAACAGTGAATTTTCCGTGACCCTTTTCCTTATCATATTCAAAAGCAGCTGACAGAATGGGATAACCTTTTGACCTGAACCACATATCAAAGAAGCTGTCCAGATTCAGACCTGAATGTTTTTCGATACAGCGTTGAAAATCTAGAGATTTGACAGTTTTTCCCGCATAGGTATTGACATAGTCCTGGACCCCTGCCCAAAATTTCTCATCACCGACCAGCTGACGAAGCATGTGTAAGCGCCAGGCACCACCTGGATAGAGGTGCATGTCGAACATGTTCCAACTATGATCATACTCCCTGGTAATGATGGGCCTAACATACTTGTTTTTTGCCTCGCCCATATAACTGCGAGCTTCTTCGGCCATCTGCCAATCCATGGCATCCTTACCATCCGAATCCTCCAACCAGACAGACTCAATATAGGTGGCCCAACTCTCCTTAAGCCAAACGTGGGAAAAATCATAAGCAACCAGAGCATCCCCAAAGTAGGAGTGGGACATTTCGTGGACGTTAATAAGATCCATGATGTACTGCCATTCCCGGGACATGGTCTCATCCAGCATGAATTTATCATCCCAGGTCACCAGGGAGATATTTTCCATGGCACCGCCAATTTCACGACCGGCTACTTGAAAATATTTGGGATACGGAAAATCCATACCAAGCTTTTTCTGCATCCAGATCAACATACCGCGAGTGGCTCCAAAGGTGCGCTTTAACTGCTCTGGCGTATACGACTTATCGGCATAGTAAGCGATGGGCATACCGTCCAGTGGTTCATCCTGATATTCGGAAAATTCACCGATAGCAAAGCAAGCCAGATAGCTGGGACAAGGATAATCCAGCTTCCAATGGGCTGTTTTCAGGCCATCTTTGCTTTCCTCAGAAAGCAAGGCACCGTTGGCCAGGATGGTCAGGTTTTCCGGTGCAGTGAGATAATATTCCATTTTGGAACGGACGGTGGGAAAATCTACACAGGGAAACCAGTATCTGGCACGTTCGGTCTCATTATCAGTTATGGCGTAAAGGGGCAGCTGGGGACGCTGTTCATCTGGCTGTGAAAAGTTGAGCCCGGAGATGGGATTCCTGATTGAATAATCAATGCGCAGAATCCGCTCTTCTCCTGCTTCAAAAGTCTGATCACAGTGAAGCTTGATAACACAATCATCATAACTATGGGAAAGGCTGTGTCCTGCAACATCTTGTACAGTAAGATCATCAAAATCAACTGCATCCAGGTTTAAAGTGTGTGCTCCCTCGACATTGGCCCGGACAGTAATCAAAGTATATCCCCTGGCCGACCGTCCCTGTAGATCGATGGTCAAATGAACCTCTGTGTGAATTGGTTCCAGCTTCAGATCAGGTGCATAGTTTTTGGTGGCACCAGGCAGAGTAAAATCGTCAAAATGAGCATGACTGCGTCGTTGAAGATGTTCGTACTTCATAAGAAAATCCTTATCCGGATTTATTCGGAAAATGCTGACAGCGAGACCTCAAACCAGTCGCGTTGTTCGTTGGTTATGATCAAGGTATTGGCATCCTTAAAACAGATGCCTTCAGCCTGATCCACTTTCAGTAGATTAATTGACCGGGGTGTTTGGGAGAGAAAATCATCACCCCGTTTGGGTTTTGGAAAATACCAGATCGTTGTTACCAGCGGATTCTGAGCAAGTAAGACCATGGCTGATTCATCCGGCGCAATATCCGCATCGGTGACCCAACCACCCAGATCTTCTTTCCGACTGATGTACTTAAGGACATTGACCTGAGATGTATAGCGAGTATCCATACGATAAAGCTTGGTGGCCGGAGCTGGTTTCATGATATGCTGATCAGCCCGGTGTTTTGTCAGGAAGTAGATTTTTCCCTTATAGGTAAAGATCGCTTCACAATCATACTCCCACTCAGCAGGTGGGAAGCTGGCTTGATCTTCATAACGTGCCGGGTACCAGGCTAAGGGCCGGGTCCGTGGCGTATTGTGCGGGTTTGGCTCAAGAATCAGATAAACGCCAAGGTCACGTCTGGCATTGCCATTATTACCCATATCGGCAACCACCAGAGTATCACCCAGCAAAGCCATTGATTCCCAATCATACAGTATGGCACCGGTAATGTGAACTCCTGGATAAATACGGCCATCTGGCTTATTGTAACGACGCTGCAACCAGTCCGGAATGATGATCTCTCCTTGAGAATTCAGGGGAAACAGGTAGGGTTCAGTATCCGAATCATTGGAAACCCAGAATACATCAGGATAGGTTTGACTTTTAACAATGGCACTTTGCTCGTCGATGGGAGCATGCTCAACTGTGCAGATCTTGTTTTGCCCAAAGAGGATGCTCGATAAAAATAAAACACTTACTAATCGGATGATCATATGCTTTTCCTGGCTGACGTTATAAAGGTTTTGCGACTTAAAAGACACTCGACATTTATGGAAAATAGATTAAATACTATCATGAATGCAAATTCGCCAATTGAAGGCAAAAATCAAGCGAAAAGCTGGCTAAACCGACGTTACCATAACTACAGCTATTACCTGCAGAAAACCTACGGTGAGAAAATCCGCAAAGTCTCCCTGCATGGCGGTTTTACCTGTCCTAATCGGGATGGAAGTAAAGGGTTCGGGGGCTGTATTTATTGTAATAATGACAGTTTTGTACCCCATTATATCAATGAGGCCATGTCAATTCCTGCTCAGATGGAGGTCTCGATTCCTTTCATGCAGGAACGCTATAATGTTCAAAAATACATCGCCTATTTTCAGGCATATTCAAATACTTACTCAGAATTGGAAAATCTGAAGCAGCTCTATCAGGAAGCTGTTAACTATCCCAATGTTGTGGGACTGGATATTGGAACCCGCAGTGATTGTGTAGATGAGGCTTTGCTGGAATTTCTGGCCACGCTGAATGAGCGGGTGCAGGTCACTCTGGAATACGGTATCGAATCTATCCACGATCAGTCACTGAAGTGGATGAATCGGGGGCATAATTATGAATCCGTCATCAAAGCAGTTGAACTGACCAAACAATACGGAATTAAAGTTGCCGGACATATTATCCTGGGCTTTCCGGTGGAAACCCGGGAAATGATGTTTCAGACCGGGCTGGCAGCCAATAATCTGGGACTAGATTTTTTGAAGATTCATCAACTGCATATTGTCAAACGAACCGTTCTGGCCAGCCGTTACGAGCGGGATTCCTTCCCGTTGTTTAAGGCTGATGAATATATTGAGCTGGTTGCTGATATTCTGGAACGACTCAATCCTGATATTGTTATTCAGCGCCTGTTTGGTGATGCCCCGGATGACATTCTGATTGCACCACGCTGGGGTTACAATATTCCCAAGTTAGTTCATCTTATGGATCTGGAGCTTAAGCACCGGGAGACCTGGCAGGGGAAGCTTTTTTTGAGTTAGAAGTTAGAAGTTAGAAGTTAGAAGTTAGAAGTTAGAAGTTAGAAGTTAG
>JAOZSM010000058.1 GCA_029939675.1 Fidelibacterota bacterium | reverse complement strand
TCAAGGAACCGTCTCCAGTACCCATAATCGTATCAATAGCTTTTCCACCAAGGAAGAGAACTGACGTAAGATTTACAAAAATGAACAGGGCTACCCAGAATACTGCTAAAATGGTTTTCAGGTTCGTTGAGAAGCGTTTTTCAATAAATTCAGGAATCGTATAGATCCCTTTTTCAATGAATATTGGCAGGAAGAACTTACCCACAATAATAAGGGTGATCGCCGCCATCCATTCATAGGACGCAATCGCCAAACCGATAGCAAACCCAGACCCGGACATTCCGATAAATTGTTCTGCTGAAATATTTGCCGCAATGAGTGAGGCACCGATGGCCCACCAGGGCAAGGATTTCCCGGCTAAAAAATAATCTTTTGAATCTTTTTCGTGGCCTGCTTTGTCGCGAGATACATACAGACCCAGACCTACAATCATTAGGATGTAAGCAACAAACACTACATAATCAAACGTTAAGAATTCCATAATATTTCCTTTTTTGCTAATATATCAGAGATCTATTTATCACCCTTTTTAAGCCACTTCTCAGTAAATCTTATATACTTAATTGTATCATCATCATGCGGCAGTGTATTGTACTTATGATAGCTATAAACTACATGGATCATGCCATCCTGTCCCTGAATGATCGAAGGATATGCCGCCTTATTTCTTTTACGAATGTCCTCATTTAAATCGAGTTCAATGTGACGCGTATACCTCCATGTTTTTCCATTATTTTTGGAAAGAGAAACAGCCAGAGTGTGTCTTCCGTCCTCAGTATCATTATAAGCCATGACCCAATTACCATTAGCCAGGGTAATAATATCAGACCCTGAACCAGAATTCATGATATCCGAATTAGTAACCGGTCCCCAGGTCAATCCCCGATCTTTTGATTCAGCCATGTGATGGCGTTTTGGGGGTGGTCCGCCATCTCGCATATAGGCGACAATTGATCCATTTTTTTTGATTGCCAGAGTTGGTTGAATATTTTTTATCCCAACTAGTGGAGTAGAAAATTTCCAGTTCAGACCAAAATTATCCGTAATGGCCATAATTGAAATACCCAGACCATCAGAATAGAACGGAATGATAATTCTGTCGTCGATCAGGATCGCTTTATTTTTAGTTTGCCAGCCCATTCGTCTGAAATAGGGATACCCAAGTTTAGTACTTTTTCTCGTCCCGTCATCATAAAGGATATCACCATCTCTAATTAAATCTTCGCCACGCGATCTATAAATGAGCTCCTCAGAAAAAGTCTCCCATTTTTGAAGATACTGCTCCGTGTTAACCGTCGACCTGAAATATTTATCGTAACTTATGACCTGCTCTTCAACCGATTTTGCGAATTTATCATCTGGTTGAATACCCTTCCCTGAAAAATCACCTGGCCTGAAATGAATCACATCCTGCCAGTTCCATTCAGGTGGACCGCTTTTTTGCATATAATTAACACTCGTTCTATATTTTGGTATTGATGTCAACCATTGATTCGCCATCACAGTATACCAAACCAGCCACAGTGTCTCCTGGCTATCAATAAACAGGACTGGATTAATGTCAGGAAAATCCGGAACATCAGCCATTAGGAATGGTTCACTCCACACTGTTTCCCCTTTAGGCAGCCTGGCACCAAGAATCCTGATATCATCTGCCCAACGTTCTCCATAACCCTGGAACCAGGCAGCCAGCATATCACCATTCGCCAGTTCAACGATAGTCCCGCCATGAGCATGTTCTGCCTGTGAAGGAAATATCTCAACCTGCAAAAACTTTTGCTTTGCATTGATACCGAGCGACAATATCACAAACAACAATACGAACAGATACTTTTTCATTTTTATTACTTCCTATTCAAATTCGTTATCACTCACCGGCTTACCTCGTAACAATTTTCTATTGAACCAGTGCATATTATACTACTTGCACTTTCAAGCGACCCCTCATATTCAAAATACTTTCTCGATTATCAATCTTGACGAGCCCGCAATAATTAGTTGAGAAACCATAATACGCACCCTAATTTCATTAAATACATCCATATATCTCAAACATATCTATGTTCATAAATATCAATACTCTGCGTCTCTGCGAGAGGGACTATATGTAGGACCGTCAATATTGCAGTATAGGCCAAATTATGGACAAACACTAACTTGACTTGGGCTTATAACCATTGATGGCATAATACAATATAAAGAGATAGCTGACTAAAGGAATGACGTAGGAAAGATGCAATCCAACTGCGGGCATATCTGCTAACACGCCCTGTAACAAGGGAAATATCGCCCCACCCACCGGTGCCATGACCAGGACACCTGAAGCTTTTATCGTATATTTTCCCAGTCCATCGATGGACATTGTAAAAATATTTGACCACATAATCGAATTGAATAAACCCACCAATAGCATGGACCACATTGCCAGATAACCATCACTCATAATAGTTATACCTATCAGGACAAATGCCGCTGCTGAAGCCCAGGCAAGGACCTTGGGAGCACTATATTTTTGTAATATGGCGGACCCCAAGAAGCGACCAATCATCAGACCACCCCAGTACATTGGGATATATTTTGCAGCCAATTCCTCAGAAAAACCCACGATATGCGACTCTCCCAGAAAACTAACGATGTAACTGCCAATTGAAACCTCAGCACCCACATAAAGCGCCAAGGCAATAATCCCCAATCTTAGTTGACGAAACTGGAAAACATTCCCTTCGACCTTCTCTTGTGTTTCAGATTCAACATGAGGCAGTTTTGAATATGTAAATACTACTGCCACAAGAAATGCAAAAACGGCCAATCCAATATAAGGTCCCTGAACAGAAGCGGCTTTGTCCTGGTCATTGGAAAAACTGCCTAGAATAAGATATGCTCCCATGAGTGGCGCCAAAGTGGTTCCCAATGAATTTACGCCCTGGGCCAGGTTTAAGCGACTCGATGCAGTTTCTGGTTTTCCCAAAACTGCTACATAAGGATTGCCAACGACTTGTAAAAACACATTTCCGGTAGCCATGATAAAAACACCGAAGAGAAAAAGTGCATAGGAGATAAAATAGGCTGCCGGTATAAATAGGAGACAACCAATCCCGACAATAATCAGGCCTAGCACGATTCCTCTCTTAAAACCGATCCTGCTGATCACCATGCTGGCCGGCACAGCCATTGTAAAATACGCCCCAAAAAATGATACTTGAATAAGCATGATTTGCGTATAATTCAGATTAAACAAACCTTTGAGATGCGGTATGAGAATATCATTGAGAGAGGCAATGGCCCCCCACATAAAGAACAACGATGTCATTAACACAAATGCCGCTTTGTAGGTATTTTTTGAATCTGTTTTCAATGTCATTTACAACTCCATATTTTTTCTCATAAGAAACACAGACATTCGTTTGTCTATAACAATAGTATGCTTACACAATAATACAACGTGCTTTTAGTCAGCTCGCAGGTTATAAATCAATTAAGAAGATTTGGTTGAACGTATCAGTCTGAGTTTGAACACTTCGATTGAACGCAATATTTTTGCCATCATGTGACCAAACAAGATTTTGCGGGGCAGTGGCATACTGCTGTGACAAAGGCCGCAACTCCCCAAAATCGGCACCCGGCTCCACATTACAGGCATAAACTCTGTCTTCAGCAACAAAGGCAATTTCTTTTCCATTAGGATTCCACCTCAAGGTTGAACTGGAAATCCTTAAATCCTGGCAAAAGCTAACTTGCTGTACTTCCCCACCGTTCGTCGGCATAAAAAATAACTGTATTTTTCCAGTACTATCTTTTGCAAAATAGCTGATAATACTTCCATCAGGAGAGGATCGAACATACGCCACCCCTGGATATTTATTGTCTACCGTACGGGTTAAACGTCTTTGTATGGCGCCCATTGGTACGCTAGGCATAGTTTCTTCAGTCCCCGCCAAAGGACCATGATCTCCAGGAATATCGATCTGCTCGGGTATATCGACTATAAATACTTCACTGACTATCCCACTGTTTTTGTCGCGTGTTTTGCCCAGAAATACTCGCGCTCGTTGATAGTCACCCGTTTCCTTTAAATAACCCTTTTGGCCAACCCAGGAATCCCCGTAGGCACTACTGATCTCATCAGACAAAACTTCCGGCTCAGGAACTATTTTGACAATCAGAACAGAGAAACCACTTCCAGCATGATTTTCACCATCCCAATCTTTATCCACTGCCACCGGGGTTCCTAATTTGGTAACGCCCATGGTTCTCAGATTTACTTTTTTGCCCGTTTTTCGTTCAAGCTGCTCCATGATGGCATCGTCATAAGTGAAAGCCAACCACTCCCCGTCATGGCTCCATTCATGTCTGTGCGTGCCTCCACGCAAAGCACCGGGTGTATAAGGAAACGTTATATCACGGGCATCTGCAATGACCTGACTGTTATTATCTTCGTCAACGATCATCCCAAACCGTCGCCATTTAGCATAAGGATTTTCAGCATTACAATTTTTCAGCCCATGAATAAATGCAATCCTGTTTTGATTGTGGGCGTAAAAAGCAGCCCCCACTCCGGGGCCATAATCGCTTTGATTGCTAGTTCTATATACCAGCTGTCGCGCTCCAGTTTCCACATTCACTTTTTCTATCTTAGTATTCCTGCCAATACCGTTTGAGCGGGTGTCATAAACCAGCCATTTATCGTCTGGAGAAAAGTTATCACCATTATCAAGGTTATGATTCTGGGGATCAAATGTCAGTTGTCTGGTTTGACATGTGTGATTCGGTATATTAGGTGAGCACTGTACGATAAGGAGTATCACCACAAATATTATAAAATGATATCTTGTACTTTTTTGCACTTCTGTCAACAATTCAGGTTATTTTTTTCTTAATAATTTGCAGGCATTTTCACCGCCGTTTAATAAGTACAGCAAGGGTAGCGGACGGTCTATACCCTCTCTAAATTCAGGCATATTCTGCCAGGGCGTTACGGACAGAACATTGGCCAGATCCAGCCAATACTGTAAGCGGGCAGTATTCAGATTCCAGGTCATGTGGAAATGATTTGCCGGCGCATATTGTTTATACTCAGTCATGGTGGCATGTTTTGGTACAATAAAAGTATGGGGCCAGATCGGTGTTGATGTATGACAAACTGCATCAGATAACACTTCAGGTAAATCGATGGTCTCAGCTTCATCCCAAACCAGTGAGAACATATTCGAAAGTGAGCTATACGCCAGACGCGCAGCAATACCTTCAATCCCACCGGGTGAAACGAAATTAACGGCGTTCCCTCCTCCCGGGAAATAATCCCTACCCGCTAAAGGCAGACGGATATTTTTCATGATGTTGCCTATTTCAGTATCTGGTTTCGCCGCCCAGTCAAATGACGCTGAGCCGGAATTATCACCATCCACAAAACCCTTCTGCTCCCACAACGTTTCTCCAGTTGTTTCAAGGCCAAGACTTTCTGCTAATTCTGTAACTTCCCAATTTTCCCAAACTTTTCTGAAATCCATAAACAATGGTGGGTTTCCGGCAGACAGATGGGTCATAAACAACATGGTTAATAAGCCCTGAACATCAGCTTCCGTAGCAAAAGGCAGGGGCGCTTTGGGACCATTATGATCAAATGTGGAATTAAATAATGATTCCATGACATCTGCCACTGGTAATGGGATACCCCTGAAATCAGAGCCCCATTCAAGCTGACTCATAAATCCACCCCCGACAGCATTCAAGTCCTGCATCAGGTCGCGTAAGATCAAATACATTGCCAGGGAAGTATTTAGCCGAGCTGAATCCAACTCTTCATTAATTTCAATGCCCCGACCCATATTGTCATCCAGCCAGGTTCGTAGTATTCTTAATTCCGCTTCATCGTATGATTTTTTGCTCAGCATATCTGCAAGTAATTTCATATCCAGCCGGGTGATCTCAATTCCAAATGTATTTCGAATCGGTAAAATGTGGGCCAAAGCCGTTTCCATCCCCATGGAATCATGACCTAATACGACAATACGTCGACCTTTCAAGCCCTGAAAGGTTACAGCTGCATAAGCCCAATCGATTAAATCTTTGGCGGTCTTATCACTCATCTGAGGGTTATGCCCAGTATCAGGCCAATTCCCCACATTGATATGAATCAGACGACCATATTGCGACACAGCTCCGGAAACGGCATGGGTAAAGACGACACCAGGACGCGGGCCGGAATTACCACTGGTCATGTTGATGGGTGTCTCAGCGGGAAAGTGACTTAACAGAGATATGACTGTAAGCTGTGGAAAAGCCCATGTATCAGGTGCACAGACAAGAATATTGACACCCTTCTCCTTAAACTGAGCAGCTACAATATCTGCTTCTTTTTCACCATCCACCAGTACTTCAGAATAAACGACTGGTACAGGGGTTTTATCTACAGATTTAACATCCCCGGCCAATACATCAGCGGTCATTTTTACGATATTTCGAGCACGTTTGCGATCATCTGCCGCAATTCGTGGGTCACAAGCAGCAAAGACTCCGATGACCGGCAGGTTTTGGGAACGTGTTTCGTTGTTTAATAGTTTCAAGGCTTCCATAATCTCTCCGACATATTATTTCGCTCTAACTTCTGTTCTATCCATTTGTATCATGCAAGTGACGGGTATTAATGCTAAATACGATCAACAAGGCTTCCCGAATCCACCCCTCGAGATCCTCATGGAAACCCAAACAATATCTACCAGTATTAATAATGTCCATATCCGCTGGTTTAATCATAGCATACAGTCAATTTAGTTATATCCATATCTATCATCTCATTTCCGGGAAATAGTGAGCTTCCAGCATTGCACAAAAAGTGTGGTACAGGACCAAATGGGCTTCCTGTACTACTTTTGTTGAATCGCCAGGGGCTTTTATTGCGACATCTGCATATTCAGCCATATCTCCCCCTTTGGGACCGGTTAATGAAATGACTTTTGCCCCAACTGCCTGGGCCACTGACATGGCCATGATTACATTTTTAGCATTCCCGGAAGTGGAGATACCCAACAAAATATCCTCCGGTTTCAATAGTGCGTATGCCTCCTGAGCAAAAGCAATATCCCTTTGTGGCGAATCATTCTCTACAGCAGTTTTTAAGGCAGAATTAGTTCCAAGGGCTATTGCCGGAAAGCCTACCTCAAGATTATGTGCCAAATCTTCTCCAAAAGGAAGAGTCTGGATCTTTGATGCAAAGCTCGGGGGAACTGGACGCTTTCTTTCAAAACTTTTTTCCAATTCTCCAACTATATGGATTGCATCTGCATTGCTGCCACCATTTCCACAGATCAATAGTTTCCCATCCTTGTCATACATTTCGACAAGTGCGTCATGCAATTGGACCAAAGAGTCAATACTAGGTGTCAGATCCGGTCTTCGATCCAGCATGTCATCGATTATTTGCTGTTCAACGGGAAGTAATTTTTTCATGCTATTTTCACGTTTGAGTCAATATTATTTTTCATTGTTCTAATGTTCTTCAAGCTCAATTTCCACAGTCACTATCTTCTTTTTAGCCAGGTCCAATTCCAGTGTTTTTCCAGTAGGGACCAAAGGTTCAATTCTTTCCTCATTAAGACTTGTCAGCCAAGCCGCTTTAATTGCCCGGGAATATTTCAGAATGCCCCTTACACTCTTTCCTGTAGGGTTAAAAATACGGGTAACAAAGTTTCCAGGTCTGTCCTGGGCCTGTTTAAAAGCTGAGAGTTGAAGATTAGCTCCCTGTAATTCAAAAAAGCTGTGTGCTTTTGGCAGAGTCCCATTACCCGGTCCAGCCTGTGCTGATTCCAGTCCCAGATTTAATGCTTCAGCTTCCTTGAAAACACCGTTTTGCCAGTCGCCTGGATGGGGATAGATCGCATAGGTCCATTCATGTTTCCCGGGACACTGAGCCAATTCCATTTCAGGATAAACTTCATAACGACCAATGACGGGGGTATTCCGATAGGTAAAAGCTCGAATCAGGGTTATTGCCAGGGGTCGATCAGGAGTGTCCATTGCTTCATATTCACGAATACCAGTGTTTAGTACAGCCAAACCTTGTTCAGCATCCGTCACATCCACAAAACGATACATGGGATAAGTCGGATTATCTTTTCCAAAGTAGGCACTGTTTTCTTTGATGTGAATATCCCGGGATACTACATCAAAACCGACCTCAGCCTGGGTTTGGTCAGCCTGAAGATGTGTTGGAAAGACCACCCGTAGACGGTGATTCTCACAGGTATTGGTCAAAGAGGTGGTCACATCCAAACGTCTGGCACCTTTTCGCAAAGTAAACCGGCTGGACACTACCATCTCGTTAGTTTCATGAGTACGACCCGTATCAGGTTTCATTTCTTCCCGATCATTGAAGGCCATTTTATCATCAACCCCCTGGGGTATTTCCATAAAATAATCAACTCGGATAGTGGCTGATAAGGGTCCCTCTTCTTCCATAATGATCTTGCAGGGAAAATCATTAGAAGTAATCGTTTTGTTTTTATCCGGTTTCTGATGCACCCAGGAATGTCCAATTTCCCCTGTGTCTTCCAGGTAGTGCAACCCTTTATAGCAGTGACCGGACTCTTTTAGCGTCAGATCAAGTGTTCCATTCTTATTGAATAGAACCAGCAGGAATTCATTCTCAAGAATATTGGAGCTGGTAGCTAAACTAGTGCGTTCCCCTCCCATGCTATTTTCTCTCACGATGTGGTAGGTTTTGTAACCAAAAGCCGGAATGTCGTCAACTGCTACATGACAGTGATAACGTTGCGATTTTAATTCTAAAGAGATATCCTGAAGATTGCGAACCAATGTTCCATAGGGAAAGGATTGTTTGACCTGAAGGGCCACTTTTTGACCCTGCGGGGTTTGAATTGAAAACGCTTTATATTCCATATTTTCCGGTAAATCTATGAGAACGGATATCACATCACTACGCGTGAATGGGGTTGGATTGAAGACCGTTAGTACTGCATCTTTTTCAGCTAAATCACTATTATCGATCTTTAGCTGAATGGCCTGCATGCCCCTTCGGGCAACACCGGCGGAAATGATATTTATCTGATCAGCACGGTAAAGTGAATCTTTTTCCATTTGATCTATTCCAGCACCGGTAATAGTGTCGTGGGGATGATTTTTAAGCAAAAGCAGCCAGGCGCGATCAAGAGCAGATCTTAAATATTCCCCACCAACCATTGAGCCAAAAGCACTCCAGGGCTCCGCTTTCCGTTGTAATTCAATTTCAGCTTTATGATTGGCGACTTTCAAACGAGTTCTGGCGCTGATCACATCACCAAAAAGATGGGTATATTTTCCTACAGAGCCTGGATCGCGACTTTCCCCATATATTTCTGTGGCATTTTTCAATTCCGTTTTCATACCCGCAAAATAGTCTTCCAGATTAGATAACTTGATCTGGTGATCAGGTAATGCATCTTGACAAAGCTCGATCAGTTCTGATTCTCTGGGGTCAGGATTCGAAGTATCAAAGCCCTGCATACAGGCAATATGACTGGTTGAAAAATGCTGAGATTCATCTTCCACCAATTGCTTTATCTGAGCGGGAATGATCTCAGTATTCCACATTTTCTTTTTATTGTCTAATACATAATAATGTTCACGCGCATACTTGTCAGAAGCCATGCGAAATGGCACTGCCCCCCGATCCCAACTATATTCATAATCATCACTGGACATCCCATAACGAACCTGTCGGTAGATGTAGAAATAGTAGGAAAAGCGACTCATGCAGCCAAAACGCATCCCAAACAATCGTGAATCATCAGCACCATGCCAGATAAATTCACTGTGAGGTGTGTTTATTCCACGGTAGAAGACAATAGTATCAATCCCAAATCCGTTATAGATCTGGGGCATTTGAGAAGTCTGCCCATAACTAAATGGTGTGTATCCGATCCTGGATACTTTACCAAGTTTTTCTGCAGTACGATGGCCAATCAGGAGATTCCGGACAAGCGATTCCCCATTGACTAAAAATTCTTCCGGCAATGAGTACCAGGGACCAACGATTAAACGGTCAGATTTAACGTATTTTTCTACTTTAGCCCTGTTTTCAGGACGCAGCTCTAAATAGTCAAGCATCCCCAAAGTCTGTGAATCAAAAGTAAAGGACTGAAATTTCGGGTCGCTATCCAGGAGGTCTAGCAGCTCATCCATAAAATCCAGCAACAATAGTCGGGTTTCTTCAAAGGGATAACCCCATTCACGATCCCAATGTGAATTGCTGATTACGTGTAGTGTTTTTTGCTGCATCTCTGGCTTTCTAATTTGACCTATACCCTTTTTTTAGGATTTCAATCAACTTTTCAACATTTTGGTAAGGATTGTTCACTATGATATGTGCTCCAGCACGTCTGAGCCGCTCTTCTTTCTGAATAACAGTAAAATGCCCCCGTCCTTCATAATGGCTTTCATCTCGGGTCAAAACGCCTACGGATACACCTCCAGCAACATAGGTGTAATAGATTTCGGGAACCCCATCACCAAACGTTACCAGTTGATTTGCCTCATATCCTTTTTCATTGAGCAACTTTTGGATCACTGCTTCTTTGGCATCATCTTCAGGTCCCAGAGACCCCGCTCCGGCTATTCTTTCCCTGGGGAAATATTCAGATAAACCAAGATTTTCAATACTTTCCACTACTGCATCAACATCAGATCCACTGGCTAGATAAATTCCGTCTTTTAGATAAACTTGAATGGCTTTCAATAAATCCAAGGCACCGGGGATTAATAAATCCTGAACATTGCCGCCCCTATTTTTAATGTGCTTGTGGCGGGACTCAACCATGGCAATCAGAGTATCGTTATAAACATTTTTAAATAATAAGGGGTCAATCGGCCCCCCTTTATAACCATTTCCTGCTATTAAGGTCCCCAGATTCTTCATTTGCATGTAAGTGGGAATCCCAATCGTTTTCTCGATGTCCTGGATAACATAGTTAACCGCTTTTTTATAATCCATATGCGGATTGGTTAAAGCAACCAGAAACGAAGCATTGACCGCTACCATTAAATTGGGCCAACCAATCCGTTCATCAGAAAGTGTTCCATCAAAATCAAATAATCCTACAGATGCATTACTTGACTCAAACTCTCTGATAATCCTGATATTTCCATCGCTTCCATTGACAATTACATCTTGATCCAGTAGGCCTTCTTTTTCCGGTAGTTTGTCAAATAGTGTTGTCATTATCTATTAGTCCTAATTTTTCATTTTATTGGGGTTCAAGATTGACGATCTCGCAAAAAATCCCTCTCGCAGAGAACGCAGAGACGCAATGTGTTGATATTTATGAACATAGCCCGCGTTTACATGAGTAGCTATATTTATTGATGTTAGGGTAATATTCATGTTTATAATATACTTTTTGCGGGGGCGTCAAGATTAATGTTCTTCTGAAATTCAATTAATTCCTCCGGGCTTGCAGATCCACATTGATTGAGTTTTTTGATTGTTACTCCAGCAACCAGATTTCCAAAATAACCGGCAGCCTGATAATCATTATTTCGGGTGGCCAGGCACGCACACACACCGGAGAGGAAGCTATCTCCAGCCCCTACTGTATCGATTTCACCGTGGGCTTCTGGAGATTCAATTTCGTAGATCTGATCTTCATCCACAATCACGCATCCTTCAGCACCAAGCGTAATTATGACTGGTTGACTATATTTATTGCTCAAGAATTTTCCGGCATTCATGACGTCAGTTTTGTAATTAATGAGATCCAGATTTACAAAGTCTCTGCATAAGGCCAGTGCTTCTCCATCATTCATTTTCCGGATTGTACCGTTGTAATCGTCAGCATAGCTCCGACTATCCACAATAAAGAAGTTGTCTGAATAATCAGATATTACCTGGCTCAAACGCTGACGAAAACTTTTTGTATGTAGCCCATTAAGCACTTGCTGATTAATTATGATAGCATCTAGTACGGGGATAGTTTCGATCAACTTATCGATAATCTGCTGCTCAGTGGTCTCATTTATTTCGTTATAATTGCCGAAATCGAAACGATTCATTTCCTGATTGTCTTTTATGGGTTTGATATAGGTGTTGGTATCCCAGTTTTTATTCTGGAAGACGATTCCATCATAATTAATACCAGCAGAGTTGAAAAGATCGATCATTTTAAAGCCAAAAATGTCATAGGCAAGCACTCCAAATGCATAAACATCTCTCACTCCCAGGGAAACCAGATTTGCAGCGACGTTTCCGGCTCCTCCCAAAGAATATCTATGGTCAGCGACAGGATGAGTAACAAGACCTGTTTCAACAGAATTTTCCGAGCGGTCCATATTTATATCCCAATAAACATCGAGACAAAAATCACCAATTATGGCAATCTTTGCACCTTCTATATCTGTCAGAATCTCAGTTAATTGTTCCGGTCTCAATTTACAAATACCCATTTGTTTGCTTGAGCTGGTGAAAATATTTTTCAATCCCCTCTTCAAGTGTTAAAAACTTTCTCGCATATCCCACTTGTCTCAACTGTGCTAAACTTGCCTGAGTAAATGACTGATATTTCCCCACGAGATGCTCTGGAAAGGGAATATATTCGATCTCTAAATCCTCAACCAATGCTTGAAATATGGTGGCTATATCTGTAAAACTTCTGGCAATTCCAGTACCACAATTAAAAATACCACTGCTGGCATTATCAAAGAAAAAGAGATTTACATTTACTATATCTTCAACAAAAATGAAATCTCTTCTAAAGTCATTGCTTCCTTCAAACAGTTTTATTTTCCCGGATTCTAATTGATTGTAAAAGTGAAAGGCAACAGATGCCATGGAGCCTTTGTGATTTTCCTGATACCCATACACATTGAAATAGCGTAAACCAAGAACCTGTGATTTCACTTCACGATCTGCCAACGTTTTCCTCACATAATTATCAAACGAAAACTTTGAAAAGGCATAGACATTCAGTGGATATTCGCACTTTGGATCTTCCACAAATCCATCATCACCATTGCCATAGACCGAGGCGCTTGAGGCATAAATAAAATTGATGTTATTATCAATCGCGTAATGAAGTAAATGTTTTGAATATTCGTAATTATTCTTCATCATATATTTGCCGTCTGTCTCAGTGGTAGATGAACAAGCACCATCATGAAATATGGTTGTTACATCTTTTAGATCTGCTAAACGATCCAGGAAATCCAATTTATCGATATAGTCTGTATAGTGTAATCGGTTCAGGTTCAAGTGTTTAGAGGATTTTGCCAGATTATCAACGATTAGGATATCACTTAACCCTCTATCATTCAAACCCTTCACAATATTGCTGCCAATAAATCCGGCACCACCAGTTACAATGATCATCTTGAATTCCTTTTTATGAACTAATTTTATTAATAATGTTTGTGGTTGACTTTCCTTCAACAAAGTTGATCGTTCGCACTTCACCGCCACTTTCAGTGACTTCCACAGCACCAACAATGGTATCGAAAGTGTAATCACCCCCCTTTATAAGGATGTCTGGTAAAAGTGTTGTAATCAATTTATAAGGTGTATCATCAGGAAATAATACTACCAGATCAATGGCCCATAAGCCTGCCAACACCACTGCTCGATCATTTTCACTCTGGATTGGTCGTGTGGGACCTTTTAACCTTTTAACGGATTCATCTGTATTCAGGCCCAGCACTAAATGATCCCCCATCCGGCGGGCTTCAGTCAGATATTTCACGTGACCAGGGTGTAAAATATCAAATACACCATTGGTAAAACAGACCCTGTCACCCTGGGCTTTCCACTGGTCCATAATTATTTTAGCCTGTTTTAGTTCAACTATTTTTTCTTCTAATATCAAACCTGTTGTCTCCAAATATTTTGTGTGTTCTGCGCATTGCAGAACGTTGTACTGATCCCAACATTCTCGCGTAATTGAGAAGGCTCCTTGAGCAATAAAAAAACCATTGTATTTATCAAAATTGGATATTCAAACTACCATCTTTTCTGATCCATTTTTCGGATATTCGATCAAGCGCATATAGTAATTCTTCGCTTAGTTCTTTTTTCACAGCCCTTGAATACTGCAAAATGTTTACACCACGTTTACTTAATAAATATTTCGTTCCTTTAGGATGAACCACTCTTTGCATCATCTCAAGCAGGCATAGATCACTATGCAAATCATCAGCTTTAGGATCATTTTTATGACCCAATTCAATAATTTTATCAATAAGATCTGGTAACCAGATAGAAGCAATATTCATGGATCCTGTAGCTCCATATCTAATAGATTCCAATAGATAGGGTAGATTTGCCTGCATGACGGATAATTTAGTATTTCGGCAATTATCGATGTGGCTTTTAATTTTATCTATTTTGCAACTGGTCTCTTTATAAGCAACGAAGCGTCCGGTTTCAGCCAGTTTCTTCACCAACTCTATGCTGAGATGAAAGGAACGTGGAATGGGACATTCATACAGACCAAGGGGAATGTCTGTATTCTCGATAACATTGAAAAAATAACGCTCCAATTCATCTTCTGTACTTAGAAATGTGGGAACAACCAACATCAAAACATCGATTCCAGTGCCCCCTATCTCTTTAATAGATTCCAAATGTTCTTGAACGTTGTCTCCAAAATTTCCAGTTGTAGCTATGGGCAATCTACTATTTGATATCTGAACGGCTTTTTGAATAAGCTGCAACTGTTCATTGAGTTCCAAATGATACATTTCGCTGGATAGACAATTGGTATATATCCCACCTGAACCGTTATTGATATACCACTCGATCATTTCTTCATACACAGCGTAGTCAATTCTCAGATTTTTATCAAAGGGGGTCAATATTACCGGCCATGATCCTTTACATGTTTTATTTTCAGGTGCAGACATAGCTTTACTCCGTATCTGTTTTATGGTTAAGAGTCCAAATTGAAATGATCTTTCCCTGTTGTTGCTTATCAGGCAGGAGCAGGCTGGCGAAATAGCCTACCATAAACATCACTATATTTCCAATAATACTTGTATAGTATAAATCAAAAGGCACGGATAGTTGATTAGGCAACATGCCTTTTTTTGATAAAATGGTCCAGCCCGTAAAAGCAATTGTCGTCACTATGCCCACCAGTACCGACTTCTCATTTCCTTTGTTGGTTAAAAAGCCAATCAAGTATATTCCCAGCATACCACCCCCCACCAAAGAAGCTAAAATTGTGGCTGTATCCTGAAGCGTCTTGGTCTCTGATCTTGCCAGCAATATGGCACCTGAAATCATTATAACACCCACGATGACGGCAATAATTTTAGCTATTTTCAGATAATGTTTATCATCCTGATCTTTTACCAGGTGGCGTCTGTAAATATCAACAATACCAACTGCTGAGATAGCATTAATACTGGAGTCCAGGGAAGACATTGCAGCCGCCAATGCTGCAGATATTACCAAGCCTGTAATTCCTGGAGGTAGGTAATTCATAATAAAATAGGGCAGGATTTGTTCTGCTTTGCGGGTACCCTCCAAAATTTCCCCACTAACATTTGTTGGAAACACCTTGAAGAATACATAGAGACTTGTACCAATAAACATATAGAAAGCCCAGATCGGAATACTTGACAAGACCGTTACATACATGGCTTTTCTGG
>JAOZSM010000057.1 GCA_029939675.1 Fidelibacterota bacterium | reverse complement strand
CCAACACCGCCAATACCACCATGTGCTAGTCCCATAAGCGAGTGATGGACCTGGAACCCTTCATTAGCAACATCAACATTGTCACTCATGAAGGTCATAATCCGCTTCCACATGTATGGTTTATTCCAGGCGTAGAGCATGGCTGAGATGGAGCCCAGCGAAAGAAAGGCGGAGATGTGGCTTAGCTGAATATTGCCCAGATAGAAGAGCACCAGAGATAACATCATGATCATGAGCGATGATGACAGGTCGGGCTGAATGGCGATCAGGGCTACTACAGAAGCTACCAGAATGAACGCTGGCAGCACACTATCCTTGAAATCACTTAAAAGATGTTGTTTGCGGTGCAGAAAATCAGCAATAAAGATGATCATTCCCAAACGGACGAAATCAGCAACCTGGAAACTAAAACCACCAAGGTAGAGCCAACGGGCTGGATGAGTTAGGCCCATCATCCTGTTATAAACCAGCACACCAATTAGTAAAGCGTAGATGCCAACCAGAATGATATACCGCAGCGGACGGAAATATTGGTGGGGAAAACGGGAAAAAACCATTCCCAGCACGATGGCTATGGAACCGTTTAAAAGATGGCGCTTGAGATAGTGGGCTGAATCTGGATGTTGGGAAGTAGAAGCAGAATACATGACAACTGACCCAGCTACAAAGAGTATGATCACTATAATAAACAGGACCTTATCCATGTGGAACTGCTTCAAAGTGACCAGCCTTCCCGCGCTTGGATCAGCGAGCGAAAATAGTCACCACGGGCTTCATAATTATCGAATTGATCAAAACTGGCACAGGCTGGCGAGAGCAGGAGAACATCGTCGGCCTCACCATGCTCCAGACAGTATTCGATAGCATGCTCAATGGTTTCCAACTTACAGGTGGGGAGCGTCCGACCAATTTGGGTCTCAATAATGTCAGCAGCATCTCCGACTAACAGGATTTCGCGGACATTGCTTTCCAGGAGAGGGGTGAGAGCGGTAAAATCGCCCCCTTTATCTTTGCCACCAAGGATCAACCACAAGGGTTGCGGAAAGCTGTCAATGGCTACTTCTGTTGAGGCGATATTGGTCGCTTTTGAATCATTATAGCAACGAATATTGTTGATCTTCCCCACGTATTCGATCCGATGGGGAACAGCGGCAAAGGTCATCAGTCCCTGAGCCAGGATCTCAGGTTCCTGGATGAAATCCATGGTGGCTGCAATGGCGGCCAGGGCGTTGCTAAGATTATGACGACCAGGAATGGGGAGTGCTTTGGCTGGTAGCACAGGACGCCACCCGCTTTCATCCATAATTCCAAGAGTGCCTTCTGCTAACATGGCATCTGCTCCAGAAAGACTATCCACGGCAAAATAGCGTTTGTGCTCGGCTACAATATCGCGACGGGACAATTCTGGATCATCTCGGTTGATGACTGCTGTGCAATTTTGATCCAGATATTTAAAAAGACCGATTTTGGATTCATAATAGGCCTCCAGGGTCGGGTATCGATCCAGATGATCAGGTGTTAAATTGAGAATTACTGCAACAGTGGGTTTGAAACTTTCAATATTGTCTAATTGAAAACTGCTGACTTCAAGTACAAAAATTGGCTTTTCTGGTGATTCAAGAAGACTATTTAAGAGCACTTCGGATGCTGCAACACCAACATTTCCGCCTAGATAACTGTCATATCCAGCAGTCTTCAGCATATGATGTATCAGACTTACAGTAGTTGTTTTGCCATTTGAGCCTGTGACGGCTATGATGGGAGCATCAATGAACCATGAAGTTATTTCAATCTCAGAGTAGACTGGAATTCCCTTACTGCGAATTTTTTTCATGATGTCGACATTTTCCGGAATTCCCGGGCTCACCACCACAAAATCACTCTCCATAACATCAGGAGAGTGATAGCCAAATTCAAATTCAGCTCCGATATCAGCCAGAATCTGGCGCTTCTCAGCATTGAATTGGTCAGTATCCAATTCACTCACCAGAACCTGTGCCCCAAAATGTCTTAGTAGACGAGCAGCACCCATGGCAGAGCGTTGGCTGCCCAGAATGGTTACTTTGCGATCTTTAACTCTTAACGTGTCCACGCTTACCTGATCTTGAAAGTTGTAAAGGTGAGAAAAGCGAACAGGATACCGATGATCCAGAACCGGATCACAATTTTGTTCTCATCCCAACCTTTAAGTTCAAAATGATGATGGATAGGCGTCATTCGAAAAATACGCCGCCCCTCACCATATTTATTTTTGGTATATTTGAAATAGCGCACCTGGATGATCACGGAGAGGGATTCCAGAATAAAGACACCACCAGCGAAAGGCAGTAGGAATTCCTTTTTCAACATGACTGCCACCGCCCCAAGTGCGGCTCCCAGAGCCAGCGATCCGGTATCGCCCATAAAGACCTCTGCAGGTCGGGCGTTAAACCAGAGAAAACCAAGCGAAGCTCCTATGAGTGCCGCACAAAAGACAGTGAGCTCTCCTGCACTAGGGAGATACATAATATTTAAATATTGACTAAAATCTACTCGACCTGTGATGTAGGCGATTCCGGCAAAGACCAAGGCTGCAATTGCCATTAGACCCGTAGCCAGGCCATCAAGACCGTCGCTCAGATTGACCGAGTTTGATGTAGCTGTAATCACAAAAATTACAAAGGGGATATAAATCCAACCTGATCTAAGGTCAATCATCAGGTCTTTGACAAAGGGCATTGTTGTGGCAGTTCGAACATCTGCAAATTCTGGATGCAGCATCATTACAGCTCCCAGCAGGAGGCCCAGGGAAATCTGACCCAGGAGTTTATAGCGGGCTACCAACCCTTTTTTTGATTTTTTAACTGCTTTTAGGTAATCATCAATAAAGCCTACAATTCCCATCCAAACCACTGAAACGATCATCATCTGGATGTAAATATTGTCCAGACGACCAAATAGCAGGGTGGGAAGCAGAATGGCACCGATGATGATCAGTCCCCCCATGGTGGGAGTACCTGCTTTGGCGGCGTGGGTGGTTGGTCCATCAGTCCGGATCGTTTCGCCAATTTGCAGTGCATGTAGTTTACGGATGATCCAGGGACCAATAATGAAGGAAAACAGAACCGCAGTAATGGCGGCACTGGCTGCCCTGAATGATATATAGCGGAAGACATTCAATGCTGAGAAATATTCCTGAAGCGGCAGCAGCAGATGATATAGCATTAGTTCAGTTCCTTATAAGCATGGATAAACGCTTCCAGTTGCATACCCCGGGATCCTTTCAGGTAAACCAGATCAGCTGGTTGGATCACCGATAAAAAGTGCTCAATCACCTGGGCTTTGTCCTGGTTATGGTAGTATGAAGTAAAATTATGTGTTTTGAGATATTCAACACTTGCCAGAACTTCCTGACCTACCAAAATGATGTAATCAAACCCGGCTGTCAGCATCTGTTCAGCTGCCAGGGCATGCAGTGTTTGACTTTGAGGACCCAGCTCCAGCATGTCAGCAAAAATTAAGAATTTTCTACCTGAGCTGGACATTTCAGCTATAGTTTCAAAACCAGCTCTGACACTGGCGGGATTGGCATTATAGGCATCATGATAGAAATTGACATTGTTAATATACAGATGCTGCATTCGACCACTTTCACCTGATGCCTCTGCCAAAACGGTTTGGATCTGGTCGTAACGGATACCGTTCTGTAGTGCGATGGTGGCTGCTGCTGCTGCATTCCAGGCAAAAGTTTTACCCGATTGTGGAAGGTGGACCTCATATTTTCCAAAATGCAGGTTATAACACCCCTGTTGATCTGGTCCACTCAGGGAGTAGGTCCTTTCCCGAACTTTGGAAAATCCAAAATAGATGGGGTTGGGGCAATCTTGAGCCAGGTGTTCCACGCGTTCATCATCTATATTGACAATTGAACGACCCCCGTGTGTACAGAGATATTTAAACAATTCACCCTTGGTTTCCTGGATGGTTTCCACATCGTGGAAGAACTGGGTGTGGGCCAAACTGATATTTGTAATTAGTCCCTGAGTTGGTTGTGCAATGTTGCACAAGTATTCAATATCACCCTTTTGACTGGCACCCATCTCAATTACAGCAATTTCGTGGGTTTCATTGAGGTTAAGAATGGTCATTGGTAAACCAATATGATTATTGAAATTACCCATCGTATTCAAAACGGTGAAACGTTGCTTCAGAATCTGGGTAAGCAGATTCTTAGTAGATGTTTTACCGTTGGTACCAGTGATGGCAATCAACGGTATATTAAAATGTTTCCGGTGTGCAGTGGCCAGATCTGCCAGCGTTTTGACTGTATCTTCGGTCATTATCAGCGGGATGGGAGCTTCCCAGTTCTCACATCCGTCCCAGGAAGTGGAGGCCATGACAGCTGAAGCGCCACGGGAAATGGCTTTTGGGATAAAGTCATGACCATCCACTTGGGTACCAATAAATGCTACGAAGAGTTCTCCGGCATTTAAGCTTCTAGTATCAATACTGACACCGGTTACAGGAGCGTTAAACACTCCCTTGATCTTGATATTTGGGAGCGAACTGATGGTTTTATGCAGAATAGCCATGCTGCTCCATGAATTGATTGACAATGTTCATATCACTATAGGGTTTGCGCTGACCTTTGATTTCTTGGTAAGGTTCGTGCCCTTTGCCAAGGATCGCGATAACATCGCCCTGTTTGGCATCCTGCAATGCCGAAAGCACAGCGGAGCTCCGATCCTCGATAATTTTGTAATTGTCACGGGTCTCGCACCCCCTGGCAATGGCTTTAATAATGCTTGAAGGAGATTCCATACGCGGGTTGTCATCGGTAATAATTGTTTGGGCTGAAAGCCGGGTGGCAATCTCGCCCATGAGAGGACGTTTGCCCTTATCGCGGTCACCACCGCAGCCAAATACAGTAATCAGACGGTTGTTAGTATAGGTTTCAGCTAGAGTTTGGAGGACGGTTTCCATGGCATCCGGGGTATGAGCATAGTCAACAAAAACTGTAAACGGGGCTTCATTGATCAGCTTTTCCAGACGACCGGGGACCGCAGGTAGGGTTTGAGCAGATTTCTCAACCTTAGCTAGATCGCATTCCAGCTCAACCGCTGCTGCATACGCAGCCAAGAAATTGTAATAGTTAAATTTGCCCACTGTATTTACCTGGATCTTGCGGAGGCCGGTGGGCGTTTCCAGTGACAATTCAACACCTTGACGATTGACGGAATGGTCAAGAATACGGTATTCTGCCTGCGCGTTGTAGCCATAACGCACGATCTTGGCTACGCAGACTTCAATTATTCTCTCTGCAAAAGGATCGTCTGTGTTAACGATGGCCACTGAGTCTTTCGAGAGCCCCTTGAATAGCGTCTGTTTTGCAGCCAGATATTCTTCAAATGACCCATGATAATCCAGGTGATCTTGCGTGAGATTAGTATAGACTGCCACATCAAAGTTGAGTCCATCCACTCGATTCTGAGCCAGGGCATGCGAGGATACTTCCAGCGTAACAGCATTTGCACCATGGGCCACAAATTCGGCGAGTATTTCGTAAAGGTCGGCAGATTCCGGGGTTGTATGCATGAGATCAACATTCACTTTGCCCATGGCAGCTCCTGTCGTACCCACGCGACCGGTTTTTAGCATGGCATCAGTAAGCAGGTGTTGCACAAAATAATTGGTGGTTGTTTTGCCATTAGTGCCTGTGATACCGACGAGCTTTAGATTTTCTTCAGGATGTCCATAAAAAATGGATGCAATTTCCGGCAGGACCAGTCTTGAATCCTCAACCAGGATTGCAATTGTACCGGGTGAAACCTGAGTTTGGGGTCGGTCATAGATTATGGCTACCGCACCAGCCTGAACAGCTGCCTCGATGTACTTGTGGCCATCAGACACCAATCCGCGAACGGCAATGAAAACATGCCCGTTCAGAACCTGGCGGGAATCATAGCTGATTCCTGAAATTTCTAAGTTTAGATCACCTTTTGTTTCCCGGACATTGGAAATCTCAGCAACAAGCTTGTTTAATTTCATATTTCACCCAGATATATTTCCACAGTTTGACCTGCCCGCAGGTCCTGTCCTGCTGTCGGCACTTGACGAATAACCCGCCCGCTTCCATGGGAAACAGGGTTAAGACCCATGGCATAAAGGCCAGAGAGACTCATTTTCATGCTCATACCCAGTAACTCAGGCATAGTGAGTTGTCCGGCGACAGCCTTCATTACCGGAATGGATGAACTGAGTAAATGTCCTTTTAATGATGGGTGGGAGGTTTTCTTAAATTTGTCAGAACCGATTGATGAGGCAGTTTGTAAATAGGGATCAGGAGCCTGTCCTCGGAGGTTATAGATACGCCGATAAATCTCCTTGGCAATCGGCGCAGCCACCATACCACCGGTATAACCACCTGCCCGAGGATGGTCCACGACGACAATCAAAGTGTATTGTGGATCATTTGAAGGAAAGAAGCTGGCAAATGAAGCGATGTATTCGCTGACATATTTACCGTTCTTTAGCTTTTTAGCGGTTCCGGTCTTACCTGCAATCTTCAAATTAGGTAAAAAAGCTCGATTTCCCGTACCCTGGGAAACGGCTTTCTCCAAAATATCTGACAAGGTGTGCATGGTGGATTCAGAGGCAACCCGCCGAATGGCATCCATCCGATTGACTTCCTGTTCATGTCCACCTGGAGTTCTGAATTTTTTAACCAGTTGGGGTTTTAGTAAAACCCCACCATTACCGATGGCTGAATAAGCCATGGCTAATTGCAAACTGGTAACAGATACTTCGTAACCAATTGATATTTCAGATTTTGATACGGAAGACCAATATTTATTATTTTTCAAGGAACCGGTATTTTCATACGGGAAAGGAATACCGCTCTTTTCACTGAAGCCGAATTTCCGGGCTGTCATGAATAGTTTTGCGTCATCTAATTGTTCCATGGCCTTGATAACGCCAATATTTGAGGAGTTTTGAAGCACCTCTGAAAAGGTCAGATTTTCGAATGGGCGCCAGTCTTTAATGGTGATGCCATGAATAGAGAACTTGCCGTCCTCACAGAAAAAAACATCCATTGGATGAACCTTATTGGACTCAAGCAGGGCAGTAGCTCCGATAACCTTGAATGTAGAACCAGGTTCAAAGGCAGACATGATGGGGTGGGAGGTGAGAGCATCTTGAGTTATCTCGGAACGTGAATTCGGATTGAACGCAGGTAAATTTGCTAAAGCCAAAACCTCGCCTGAGCCAGGAGCGACCAGGACTGCCATCGCTCGATCAGCCTTATGTTTTTCAATCGCAGAGCGTAGCTCCTCTTCCACAATTACCTGGATATCTACATCAATAGTAAGGTAGCAATCATCTCCATTAATGGCTGACTGCTCTTGAAAGCCTCCTCGAATTCTGGTATTGCCATGACCATCCGCTCCACGCTCTTTCCATCCTTCCAGCCCGGCAAGTTGATGATCGTAGTGAGCCTCAAGCCCGGATAAGCCATGATTTTCTGTACCGACAAAGCCAATCAGAGGCGCAGCCAAATCGCCATAGGGATAGTAGCGTCGAACTTCAGATTCGACTTGAACACCTGCAGGGAGTAAACTTTTACTCAGCTCCCGGCCCAATATGGGACTGACATTGCGTTCGAGATAAACAAATGAATTCTTTGAATTTAGACGATTCAGATAGTGTTGCCTGGACTTGTTGAAAGTTTTACTGAAAAGTCGGGCAACTGCATTCTTGTCTTTAACCTTAGCCGGTCGGGCAGCAAAAGTATATTGCTCAATATTGTCAGTTAGTTTTTTGCCATACCGATCAAAAAAGTTACCCCGCAAGGGCGCAATGGATACTTTTGCTTCAAATCTGGATTCAATGGCTGCTCCCAGTCTTTTGGCATCTATGACCTGGATGAAGAACATCCTGAAAACCAGCATGGTCCAGACCAGGACTGAGCTAGTCACAACGAGAATATAGCGACCACGGAACTTTTTGTAGGTCATGCTCATTTTAGTCGGACTCTTATTTCCCGGGTTTCAGGGTCTGGCTGAACCATTCCCAGATTCTTGCGAGCCAACTTGGACAGGTTGTCAGGGCGATGCAGACGGTTTCGCTCTCCCAGGACCAGGTTGAATTCTCCCCGCAGCTTGATTTCACGGGTTTTCAAGGAATCAAGTTTTAATTCACTGGCCCGGACCTCTTCACCCAGCCAGACATAGAGGAAGAGTAATCCAGCGACTACTGGAATCATTCCGATATACAGGATGGTTTTCAGGATCTCCCGTCCGGTCTCACTCCGTGGCATGATCAGTTCTTTCGGCAACCCGCAGTTTTGCGCTGCGAGCACGGGGGTTTATGGAGGCTTCTGCCTGGTCGGCAATAATTGGTTTTGTAGTAATTCTTTTCAGTAAGGGAATTTTGATTTCATCTTCGGTCATTCCAGGTTGCCTGGGAATATCCTGAGATAAGTTGCGGAAGTGCAATTTAACCATACGATCTTCCAGCGAGTGATAACTGATTACTGCTATGCGACCACCTGGAACCAGCAGGCTGATAGCACTATCTAAAACTGTTGAAAGCACTTCCATCTCGCGATTCACTTCGATTCGGAATGCCTGAAAGACCCGGGCCAAAGATTTATTCCTGAATCGAGGATCCACACTCTTGATAACGGCTTGTTTCAGCTCATTACTGCGGGTTAATCTTTTTTCGGTTCTCATCTGCACAATTCTACGCGCTATCCTGCGACTATTCCTCTCTTCTCCATAACGATAAATGACCTCAGCCAGTTTTTCCTGAGAATAGTTGTTAACAACAATCTCAGCGGTGAGCTCATTTGATCTGTCAAAACGCATATCCAGCGGTCCTTGAAGACTGAAAGCGAATCCACGCTCCGGATCATCCAGAGAGAAGGAATTCAGTCCAAGATCCAGCAGGATCCCATGAATTTTAGTAATGCCCAGGTCAACCAGGACCTGATCCATATTTTCAAAGTTCGTGCACACCAGGTGCAAGGGTTGCTGTACTAAGGAAGGAGTAAATTGGTTGAGTGCAGTTTGATCCTGATCAATACCAATTAGTATTGCATCAGCATTTAACCGCGAGGAGAGAGCTTTTGTGTGCCCACCCAGACCGAAGGTGCCATCTACATATATGCCCGATAAGTCGTTGATCAACAGCTCGCAAACTTCGTCCACCAAAACTGGCGTGTGGCGAAATTGCGATTGAGCTGATTGACTCACGACGAATTGGTATAATTGTCAATGGCTTCAATATCCTCAGCATCAAGATGGAACTCAGTTTCCTCATAGCGCTCCAGAACTTTCGGATCCCAAATCTCAAATTCATCGATCATCCCAATGATCACGACGTCTTTTTCAATCCCGGCATACTGCAGAAGATTGGCTGGAATCGCAACGCGACCCTGACTGTCAAATTTGAGGGGAGTAGCAAAGCGGGTAACCTGGCGCCGATAGGCACGATGGCTACGCAGTTTGGAAGAAAGCTTCAGTAATTCTTCCTCGATCATTTGCCACTTGTCCAATGAGTAACCGACGATGTTCTCGTCAAGACCTCGTGTTATCACGAAAGTGTCCTCACTGGTCTCCGGTAGCGCTCTGCGAAATATCGCTGGTACATTCACTCGACCTTTTGCATCGATTGAATAACGAAATTCGCTTGTAAATGTTTTTGTTCCCATTTCCCGTTTCAGCATTTCAATAGATAGGGATAATCACCCACTATTACCCATAAATTAGGGATAATTACCCACAAACCAAGAAAAAAAGTGATTTATATCCAGGTATCTGAGGAGCGTTGTGGTGAAGCTTACTGGGAAATTATCATTAGATATATCTAGGTGTTCAGTCTATAGTCAATATAAACAGTATCATAATAAAACAGGAATGGGTAAGAAGTATCTCTTTAATGTGCCTAGTGTGAGTACTGTGGGTGATTTGCCCTGCTGAAAACTACAGATTGGAAAATGGTTAAGCGAGAGGTGGCAAGCGTATCATCTAGCTACGCTTTTTTTACAAATTGAAAATGAAACTCAAATTTTTGGAATCAACTTATAAAGTGGGGTAGGTCCTTAAATAACTACCACTGGAATCAGCAGAAATGACCAACCAGGAATTACTATAGGGAGAACCCGGTAAAGTGTCCTGCCCAATGGAAATCATAGCAGCATCACCTGGAAATAACTTGACCCCCGAAGAGTCACTGAGAAATATTGAGTATGATTTGCCTGGTTCCTGGAATAGCGTATCAGTCTGATCCGGACCATGTTGGCGAATGATGGACAAATAATTAATGGCTGTGATAGTGAGTTGATTTGAGTTTGTGGTTAGGAGTGAATCTGAAATGACCCGTGAATCAAGATCCTGGTTCATGTTTATCGCAGAAAGCAACGGTCGTTGATGCATCGGTCTGGGGGTATTTAGTTTAAGCAGGCTCTTTCCAAAAATAATTACGAGGAGCAGGACAACAATGCCGCCCATTAGTCTCATACTATTACTTTGGGACCCTTTTTCAACCTGGAGCAAATTCTGGGCGTTTGAAACTGCGGCCCCGGTCATATCAACTGAATTGACCAGGTCGGATGCCAACATGTCTGAACCAGTTTGCTCACCAGTGAGCTTAAGTTCGTTCTCCAGTCCACGTAAAATATCTTCCACCGGGTAGTCGATCATTTGGGCATAAGCCTTCATGAATAAGCGTACATAGGGAACGGGAAGGATATGGTAATCCCCCTGCTCTAAAGCCTGAAGGATACGGACATTGATTTTAGTGTCTTCAGCTATCTCCTCCAGGATAAGTCCCTTCTTAAGGCGATGGTTTCTTAAATCTTCATGGAATGCCACAACTGCTCCTCTTCACTGATTGCTGCTGAGTTTAAGTATTTTTCTTCGTAAATCAAGACCGCAGAGGGCCCAAACAAAGCTTTTATGGTGATAATTTTAAGTGCGCTAGAACGGGAAAAGATGCAGAAATTTAGCGCAAGTTTGAGGTGCAATTGGTATTACATATGGATAAAGATTGGGGTTGATCATGTGGAGCCAAATGCGACTCAGGCCAGAGCTGTAATGTTCACCTGGTTTTTGGGGGTCATTACAGCGTCAGATTGTATTTCTTTAACAATCCTTTCAATTTTGTGTTAAAATCTGAAAGGGGAAACCCAACCACATTATAGAAGCAGCCTTCGATGTAATCTACAAAAACGCCGGAATAATCCTGAATACCATAAGCCCCAGCCTTGTCAAAGGGAGCTCCAGAATCAATGTAGATGGTTATTTCATCTTGGCTCAGTGCCTTAAAATGAACGCGAGTCAAGACATGTTGATTTAGCTGAATATGCTTTTCTTTGCATTGAATACTATAGGCCGTGATCACTTCATGGGTTTTGCCTGAAAGCTGGTTCAGCATAATACGGGCTGAATTCTCGTCTATCGGTTTACCGAGCACCTGATCATCGACGATTACGACCGTGTCGGCCCCTACAACCAGGGCCTTGGGATATTGATCCGCTACTTCCGCCGCCTTAAGGTCTGCCAGACCGACTACATAGTTAATGGGGTCGCCCCCAACATAATCCGGTTCCACCACTTGACTGGGATGCACTTCAAAGGCAAGACCCATTTGCTTCAGGAGTACTTTTCTCCTTGGAGACGCACTGGCCAGGATCAAGGGAGTAGTTCTCATCTAGCGGGCAATGACCAGTTTTTGCAAACTTTGGGTGGGGTCGCTAAATTCACCATTGTCAGCTTGGAGATACAGGATATACACCCCATTTGCCAAACGGTCACCAAACAGGTCCCGTCCATCCCAGGGAAAGGAATTGAATCCTTGTGCTTGATACCCCAGTGGTTCGCCGATAATCTTGCGGCCCGCCAGGGTATAGATGGCATATTCCACATCAGCTGCGTGTGATAATAGGTAAGTAATTTCCGTATTTTCCTGCATGGGATTAGGGAAATTAAAAAGATCATAGATTCGAAAATCACTGGCTGCGAAGAATTCAAGTCGAACGCTGGCTGCATTGGGGTTGTTCTGACTGTCCCAGGCCTTAACGGATATGAGATGTTCTCCAGGTGGAATTTCAGTCAGGTAGGCTGAAAGACGGCCCAGGTCCGAATGATCAAGGTCGTATTCAAACAGCTCGGTTACATCATAAGCATTATCCCAGTCCTCATCAATAGCCAGGCTGATCCCGTGACCAGCAGCGCCAGTGAGGTTGATTCCCTGGGCATCTCGCAGTTCGATCTCTAATGCTTCATTAGCTGAAAAGTGATCTCCATTCAAAAGGGCCAGGTTATCTGAGATAAAAAGTATTTCCGGTCCAGTATCATCCAAAGCGGTGGAATCAGTTCCCATGAATCTCAAAGTATCAACATAAGTGCTGCCATCCAGGCCATTATCATCCCAGTACTGTACCCGCAGTATGCCACCTTCGCCGGAGTACTTGATATCTTTTGGGAGGATGAACTCGCCTGAGAAATCTTGATTATCAACCGAGATCAATCCACGGAAGATTCTTTTACCTGGAAGCACATAGGAAATTTGACTGGTATTCCCGCTGGCATTAATCTCGAATGACCGGGTTACCGGTGTGGGTGTGTCATAAACAGTGACGGCTGCCCGGGCATTTCCAGATAAACTCGTATCTGCAAAACCGGCATAGCTCACGCTGCCCATGGCTCGTAACACGGAAGGGTTAACACTGGTGATTTGGCCTTTACGAACGGGTGAAGCCAATCTGAGAGCTGGATCAGAGAAAAGGATGTACTTTTCATTATTGATGTCCGAACCGGCTGCATAGTTTTTTGCCATCATGATGGCATCCCCGACAGGGATAGTTTTACCAGCTGCATTATCCGGGAATAGAAAACCAAAAAAATCAGAGAGCAGAATCTCATTAAAAGTTGCATATGTTTTTCGGGTAGTTGAGAGAATTCCTACGGCTCCGTTGCTTTCCATAAGCATGAGGTCTTCAGGTACACAAGTTGAACTCAAATCATCATATTTTGCCCAATCACAGGTGCCCGCAACCCAGAAGGGCAGACGCATTCCAGTTTTGACTAACCCCAGATCTGAGACCGTAAAGACCTCCTCCTGAGCCCAAACCTGGGGCGATCCATGTCCCAGATAATTGATCAAAAGTGTCCCATTATAGAGTTTTTGGAGAAAATCATCACGCGCTTTTGGCTTTTTAATATAGGGTGAGTTCGGGTCCTGTACTTCAGGATATTCAGTTAAATAGATCTTATTAATATGAACGCTGGCTGGCATAATTTGAGCGAGGCTTTCCGTATCTCTAATATGCTGGATTTCGATGGATTGGCTGGGTCGTAAAGGATCATCAGCTACCAGAGTAATCGTGTTGCACCATATTCCCGGTTCTGGTGTTAATACGTAACTAATGATTTTATCCACCATGACTTTTAATTGAGCAGGTGTCTGCGCCGGTAGTCGCCCTATGGCAATATCCGGTAGTTCGTCCCAGACACCGGAAGCGAGGAAAGTGTACTTATCATCTGTGGGGTATGAAGCAACATCGCTGACCCCATCTTTCTGGTAAGTGGGAATCAGCATTTTACTTTGACCCGTAATATTTCGATAGTCATAGTCAGTATCACCAAGGAAGAGCACATAACGTAACCGGGGTGTGTCCCAGGAGAAATATACATAGTGCAGAAAATGTTTTATGGCGGCCAGATCCAGTGTACCCGCGGAGAACTCCTGATAGATTTCCTCCAGGGGGATGATTTCCACTGTCAGTTGCTCATCTGCAGGGACCAGATCCTCACGCATCTCTTTGATTCGCTCAGCCTGCTCCCAAAATATCTGAGGAGTAATGATAAGATAATCAGCCTGACGACCTGTTCTCCTTAACTGGGGATTGCCCAGATCTGTTGCTGTGCTTAGCTCTACATCAATATACTGGTCTTCAGAAAAACCAATGATTTCTCGCAGCCCATTTTCCTGAATAGTGAATTGCGCATTTTCAATTTGCCACTCTGTTACTGCCGCAGGATCGCTAATATCCCAAAGGTGAAAATCAGAGGGTAGATCCTGGAATATGAGACGGGTTACAGCACCGGGCAGCTCAACACTGCCGAAGAGATATTCATCTGCAGGAGCCAACAGGCGATGATACGACAACCTCAAGCTGTCCAGATAGATTATGGAAGCATTAGAATTGCTGCTGTAGTTTAACCTGAGGGTATTTGCGCCGTCCTGCATCATGTTTTCGCCAGCAGTCCCACTGATAGCGATCTTTTTATACCAGGTCGAACTGTTCTGATTCACATTGAAGGGGATACCATTCAGTTCTACAGCAAGCTGGTGCTGAAAATTGCCAGCATCATAATCAACAGCCAGAAGAGCATTCAGTTTAATTTCTGAACCCAGGTCTAAATATGTCTCATTAAAGAAGATGGAAAACTGATCAGAATTACCGGTAAGCTTTTCACCAACCCAGCTCCGGCCGGAATGAAGTTGGTTAACCATCTCGGACTCATGGTATAACCTTTTCTCATAGTTGCTCACCGTTTGGCTGGGGGAGCTGGCAGAGCTGGCCAGGTAATTAATTTGATTTCCCGGTATAGAGTTGCTCTCTGGAACGCAGAGCCAATAATAGCGCTGTGTGCCGTAGAGGTGGGTGAAATTATTACCCTTGAAATCACCGTCAAGCGCTTGGGCAAAGAAGATGATCTCATCATCACCTGAAAAACTGCCATCAGTTAAGCCCTGTCCACGCATGCTAATAGGTTTAAGATTATCCGGTGTGGGCTCAGTGTTACTGAGTCCCAGGGGCAGGTGGCGACCTTCAAAGAAGGGCGCATAGATTTGCCAGGTGGATGGGTCTCCAGCAGGGACATTACCACCAAAAGAAGCTGTATTAATCCGATGGATACCCATGTTGTTGATTGGAAATTGGTACCACTGACCTTGGGGCAGGGCATCTGCCACTTTAGCCAGGGAACCTGAAGTGGTCTGCGCCCAGCCAGCAGCCATCTTAGCATTCAGGTAGGTTTGGATCAGCTCAGCATCTTGAACAAATCCCGGGAAATTGTTCTCGGAAAAATCCAGACGCAGGGTCATTTCTGTCAATCGTTGTCCAGAGAGTGCGTAGGGAGATATCCTGATTCTGGCAGTTTTATAAGCTCTAAAACCCTCAGTTGGTTCCAAATCCAGCCATTGTTCTGAATGAAAGACCGGTAGTTCGTACTTAGGATTTAAATTTTCAGGGAGTACAGTAAGATTTGTTCTTCGATCTGCTTCGAGTTGAGTATCCAGAACCTGTACATCAGGGAGTTCACCTGAGGGCGGTAGCAGGATTGGTATTGAAAACAGGGGCATGATGTTTTGGCGGGTTGAATCATAAGCCATGTAAGCATCTGACCAGCGGGGCAGCAATATTGATTGATGACTTAATTCAACAGAAGTGAGATGCGGTTCTGGAATGGTCAGTTTAATGGTTATACTGCTATTGCTCTGCTCCAGAGTGGTCAGGTCCATACTGAAAAGCGAGGTAGATAGCAGGATGAAGATTAAATATTTATTCATGCGTTCCTAAACGTAAGGGCCAGGTGAATGTTCCGTTTTCATTGGTCCAACAATACCAATTGGACTTCAATATTGACGCCCCTGCAAAAAGTCCCTCTCGCAGAGC
>JAOZSM010000253.1 GCA_029939675.1 Fidelibacterota bacterium | reverse complement strand
CTAACTATTCACATATCAGTGGTCAGATTAATTTGCAAATTTCTTGAAAAAATTAGAAGAAATAATGTTGTAATCAACAACAGATTCGCTTCACGGCTTTTGATGCGTCCTTTATAAAGGTTGGTATGTACGGCAGCAGTTTCATGGGAAATCCTTTTATTATAGGTTTATCCCATTCTTATTTATATTATTTGACTGTCAATGTCTTGTAAAAAATGAACCGGCTCACATTTTTTTCACACTAATCCGCGATGAGCCCAAAAACAGAACCAAAAATATGCGTTTTAGCTATGAGATTTTCACCACCCCAGCTTTTAACTACTGCCAGACAGGCCCATCCTTCACATTCGGCATCAAACCGTTCCGTTTGCAATACATACCAGTTTCCATCAGGAGAGATATTCAGACAGCAGTCCTCTCCTCCGGATGGTAATGGTGATAACCCTTCAAGTGCCTGACTGATATTTTCAGCAGTTGAGTTTTCTCTTGAGCTGATTCTGTACACCCGGTCGTTGTAACTATAAGTTATATACCCTCCTTCTATTGTCACTGTGCTGATGCTTCAAAAGCACCGATATCATATCCTGCCTGTTGAGGTCTCACCGATCCATCATAATCAGTATCAGGTGCATTTTGTGAACTACCGGCATCAATACAGGGTGATGCTGAAGACAGATGATAATCTCCATTTGCATAATTAAGAAATAGCGGATCTCCTTCTGAAGATTCTGTATCTCCTGAAATATGGTTCTTCCACTGGTTAAAATTACCTGAAAATAAGTTAGTTGGCCGGTTATCTTCAAAAAAAGCAGTTCCGTTAATTACATAATACTGGTTATTAGATATTGCAGGCATCCCAGACAAGGCACTCAAACCTCCCAGCTCATCATCATATCTTATCTCAACCATTGTAGAGTTATAATTTTCAGACTGAACCACAATATTATTTTTTATTATCGGATTGATGGAAGAAGGACGAAGTGCAGTTTCATCCCAATCCTGATAGGTGAGGCCGAAATACAAACCAGAATGTCCATCTTGTGCAACATCCACAAGGGTGTTATTGAAAATTATTGCATCTTTGGCTGCATAGAGCCCGATTCCCGCATACTGTGTATTCACAACAACACAGTTTTTTACAGTTCCACTGATGTTCTCATAATAATCTGGATTGATCGTAGTATCGAAAAACTCAGGACTAGTGTCAAACCCGATCAAAATACCGGCTCCCCCACAATCTTTCACTATAGTGCGGTCAATGGTTGTACCGATGGCCCCGCCCTTTGCATAAAGTCCGGTGGCGGTGATATCATGGATATTGCACTGCTCAACCGTCATACGATCACCATTCACGTTATCAATAGCTTCCGCACTATCCGATCGAGTTCTGCCTGAATTATAGATTTCGCAGCGACGAATGGTAATATCATCGCATCCGGGAGTCACTTTGATACATGCATTTCCGGTGTCATGGATTTTGCAATCTTCAATAATGATGTTTGAGGCCCCGGTTCGATCATTTTCGTCCCCCCAATCCCATTTTGTATTGAACTTAATACCGTACCAATAGCCGCCAATGACCTCAACGCGCTGCAATCGACTTCCATCTGAGTCGGTATCAAATGTAAGGGTTATATCTTTTTCCTCGTCGTTAATGGGTGACTGGATGACGGCCCATTCATTTGTATACGATTGAAGTGTTGTATTGGCTTTTCTGATTCTAATATTTTCATTATATGTGCCGTTTCTAAGTATAATGGTATCCCCAGAAGCGGCTTGGTCCAGTGCAAATTGTATAGTCCTGTATGGCTCAGTCAAAGACCCGTTTCCAATACTATCACTTCCGGTCGTTGCAACGTAGTATGCATCAGCATCCTGTAGATCACTGCCGTTACAATCCTGATCAATACCATCCCCTATGATTTCTGTTGCTCCCGGATAAACACTATTGTCTGAGTCGTCACAATCAGTATTATCTGTTACATATCCTGATGGTTGAAAAGAACTTTCTGTTGAATTATTAGGATTGCCATATCCATCACTATCAATGTCACGGTAGTATGTATTTAAACTTACCTGGACCGAAAAACTCATACCATCACTCCAGACATTACCATAATCATTCCAAGACTTGATATACCACTCATAGTCCCCATCCATCAATTCTGTTTCAAGGATGACAGAACAGTTACCATCAGAGCAAATATCAGAGGCTTCATACCATTCGCCAAACACTTTTATGTCACCAGGATATCCTACCCACAGTTTGTACCAGGTGGAAGTAAGGTCTGCTACCCATGTGAATGTTGGAGTGGTTTCATTTGTTGCACCGGTAGGGGATGTGTGAGCGACTTTGGAAGGTGGCGTATCATCCTCTTGAACAGTAAAGCTCATCCCATCACTCCAAACACTACCATAATTATTCCAGCTTTTAACCCACCATTCATAATTGTCTTTTAACAATTCTGATTCAAGAGCAACCAAACAGCTACCACCTGAGCATATGTTTGAAGCGTCATACCACTGTGCATAAACCTTTTCTTCAGAACTATCTCCGATAAATAATTTATACCAGGTGGAAGCAGGATCTTCATTCCAAGTGAAAATTGGTGTTGTTTCGTCTGTAGTTCCTGAAGGGGAAACAGGAATCACTGTACCGGGCCCGGAAGTTCCAGCAGAACGAACACAACGGACATAGTAATCATTGGATTTAGGGTAACTAATGGTGCTGCCATTTAAGAAATAGAGATACCACGCCTGATCCGTATCATCCGCGTTCGTACTGCCGGACCAGTAATCGTCAGCTTTACAATTTAGAAAAAAATTAATATTGATAGTTGGTGAATATTCATTATCAGCTATACTTTCAAGCTGATAGATATCCGGAAGCTCCCAGTTTGTGTAATCTCCAAGTGTCAACTCATCACAATATTGACAGGCTTCACTCCATGTGTAGTGATTTCCATCATCAACCTGTTGCCACATCAGGCCAGTTCCCTGGTCGGTTACAGTGCCATTTCTGTTGTCAACATAAGGGCCATCAGTCCCGTCTGCAAAGCGAATCCCATCGTTACCATCCTCATACCTATCTACTGTGCCGGAACAGTCTGCAAATACCATGCTGACATTCATACAAATAAAAACCGCTACATTCAAAAATAGAAATACAAATGTGTGACGCATTAGTTATCCTCCTTTTTTAGGGGTATTTTAATAAAAGCAGATTATTAATATTGTTTGATTGACCACCATTTATTTTTGTTTGTAGTTTTCTATACAAACGAAAACGCATCAAATTCCATAGCCGCCTCAAAAAACGCTTCATTGTAAACCAAATCAATTGTACATCTATACTGATGGCCTCAATCAGCTGTAATCCACAACATCTACGCTATGGTTTTGATTATTCTGTAACAGTAAAACTCATCCCATCACTCCAAACCTTCCCGTAATCATTCCAGGATTTGATGTACCACTCATAATCGCCTTCCATTAATTCTGTTTCAATGGTAATGGCAGAAATATATGGATTAGCGGAATTAAAGCCAGTATTAAATGGTCCTGACCAATTTGTACCCTCATCCTGACTAATCCATATTCCTGAACCTGAAACACCTTCACCTGCAACTATGTAACCTGGTTGTTCTAAATCAAGCGTCAATGTTTCAATATTTCGAGCTCCCAGAGTGTTACAATACGTCCAGCTCAATGCACCATCTGGACTTCTATAAACTCCATTTGTAGTTGCAGCATACACAATATTTGCATTATGATCATCAATAACCAATTTATTTATACTATATCCATCAAGGGTTGAAGGGATCGAAGAGAAAGAAAATCCACCATCTGTGGATTTATATATGACCGTTCCAATAGGATTAGAGCTCGGAAAAGTTGTCCTATCTTCTGCCAATCCAGCATAAATTATATTTGGATCAGAGTAAGAAAATGATATAGTCTTAAATCCCATAAGAGGATCGGAGTTTGTAGCTTCAGGATGTTTCAAAACTTGATTAAAATAATTTCCCTCATCATCACTTCTGTAAACGGTACCATCAAATGAAGATGAGAACAAAAGAATGTTAGGGTTAGTTGGATGCACCGACATTGAATACGCTCCTGCCGCAAGTGCGCTTGATGATGCATCTCCGTTAGCAATGCCAATCCAATTTTTCCCATAGTCAGAACTAACAATGAAGTGGACCCAATGTCAAGACTGATTTTGGCTTTTTTTAAGCTACATATTTTCTATGGCAGCAAATAACGGTTGGATTTTCAAAAAGCCTTGTCTTTAATGCC
>JAOZSM010000252.1 GCA_029939675.1 Fidelibacterota bacterium | reverse complement strand
TCAGCTCGGGTTCAGAAAGGGCTGGCCTTTCAATGATCTGGTTTGCTTCAACCAGGCGTGCCGGACGGTTATATTCTTCGATTACATCGATGGGCGAGAAGGGTGCTTTATATTCATATGGCCAGGTCCTTTCCAGGGGAAGCCCTCCGACATAGCAGACAAAATCTGTCACCTGCATAGCTGCCGAATGATAACCCAGAATGATATTGCTCAGCCCCGGTGCGACACCGGCATCCATGACAGCAATCACCCCCTGCGATTTTGCCAAATCATCCAATTCAAACGGGTTTTCAGGAAAGAATGAGATATCAACGATGTTTTTACCGGCTTCAATGACTGTTTTCAAGGTTTGAAAGCCCATGAATCCCGGAACAGCACCCACAACAATATCTGCTTCTGAGATAACATTCTTAACGATTTCAGCATCCGCCAGATCCGCAATCCGGGTAGCCATGTTTGGTTTGTCTGCCAGAAGTTGCAACGCTTCACTATCACGGTCTACTGAGATAACTTGATGATCTTTGCTCAGGTCTATCGCCATGGCGCGACCAACCATACCGGCTCCTAATACGACGATCTTCTTTTTCAAAGATACCTCCTGCTAATTTTTCTAAACTTATTACGCACAATTACCCGGCTGGGGTTCATTGAGTGTTTGTCTTTAAGCACTTCTTTCACGATGAAATAGCTGAAGTACGCGGAAATATTTAATCCTGTCTCATGATATTTGTCAATTTCGCTGTAAAAGCAACCTCCTGGCACTGACTTTATGGACAAGCATTATTTATCCAAAAGCACACAGGAAAACGTCCTGGTTTTGTTTTAAAAATTAGTTTTGGAAAAACTTGGCCTGGTCTACCAGTTCGCGATATTCAGTATTTGGATGAATCTCAAAGGCTAACTGGGCTTCCAGGATAGCAAGTCTTGGCTTTTCCTGAAGCAGATAGATGCGAGCCAAGAGCGCATGACTATAATGATCATTGCTGTCAGAGATCAAGGCTTGTTCACACTGTTGCCGAGCTGCATCCAGCCAGGAAAGGCTTTCTTTTAGGGCTAAATCGAGATAAAGTTCTGCCAGGTAGTGTCTGCCATCAATTGCTTCGGGAAAATGATACAGATAATTTTGAAGGACCTTAACAGCCTGCTTAGTTTCCTGGTCATTAATCATAAAGGCTACATAAGCCTCCCAAATAGTTTTGTTCTTAGAAGCTAATTTTACAGCAAGAGCATAATTGTCCAGAATTACCTGATCTTCAACAGCGGTCTTTTCCTGGGCCATAGCTAAAGCACCATAAGCGGCTCCCTCCATGGGCTCATCCTTAACGGCTGCATCAAGAAGCTCAATCGCCCTGGCCGTGTTACCTGAATTTGTCAAGGTGATTGCTTTTCCTACAGTTGCCTCATAATTGGCAGAATCTAATTCTAGAGCTGTATCAAAGTGGTTTAGTGCCTGTTCATAGAGATCTTTATCATTCAGAATGCCGCCCATGCTGATCTGGGCTTCAACATTCTCTCTGTTTGCAGCTACAGCCATACGGAAGTACTGATACGCATTTTCCAGGCTGCCGCTGAGCTGGTAGATCTCCCCAATGTAACGTAAGATCATGGATGAGTCAGCCTGGGCATCCAAACCCCGCTTGCATTGATTTACGGCTTCAGCCAGGTTATTGTCCTCAAAAAAGAGTTGGGCCGCAAAAAGATAAGCTTCAGTATAATCCGGGGATGATTTCTGAATCTCCATGAGATAGCCCAGAGCGGCCTGACGTGATCCCAGGGCGGCTTCTGTTTCAGCTTTGGAATACAAAATATCCGGGTCTTCACTACAGGCAGTGAGTGCGATCAAACCAATAAATCCAAGTGTGAGCCAACGATTCAGCCCCATAACGTTTCTCCTAAACCAATTTGGAAAAAATTAACTTAAGTCACATCTTCAGCAAGGGTTATTTGAGCTAACAAATATTGTTACAGCACTACTCAATAACCGCGAATGTATCTACGCCCTGCGGGTCTATGATACACAGGTACCGCTAATGACACGAATTGTACAACGTGAAATTATTATGCCTCGGAGCTAAGGGGTTGAAAAAAGGGGGGGGTGAAAAATTAACCCCATCACCGCCTGACCATGAGGGTTTGTTCCAGATAGTATTCAAGACCACCACTAGCCCAGCTCAATTTGATGCGCCATAAGCCTGGATCCATATCCGGCAAACTAAACGTCTGGAGCGTATCACCATCCAGATCAAGCGCAAATAGACGATCCTTATGCAGGTCAGCCGGCCGAAACATGAGCAGTTCTCCAACAGGATCATGATGGTTTAGTTGAGTAGGAAATCTGAGGGTTAAAAGCTCGTTTCGCTGGTTGAAACTAGCGACTGGCTTCTTAATTAAGGCATCGGTACGTTCTACCCGGCGGATCTGCTGTTCAAAAACAACATCTTTGTCGTAATAATTGTCATAGACCAACTCAACATCCCGCTGATAGGTCCAAATTGCGAAGCTGGCAAAAAACACAATAAAAGCCGCAATAGTAAGAATGGTACCCCACATCCATAATCGACCAGATGGTTTTATTTCGGCCATTTTATTTCCGGGGTCCCATAAAGGATGTTTTTACCGTCTCTAACAATCGGTCACCAGTATAGACAGCTATCTCAAGTTTCGTCTCTGTCCCGTCTAGTATGGCACCATCCAGGTTAATGAAAAAAGCACCTTCAGCTCTATCCTGACTCTCAACGTGCAAGCTGGCACCAACGATGGTAAGGGTGCCTTCAGGCTCTAAAAGCTCCAGCCTGATGGGCATTCCATCAAAAGTCTTATTTAGCACCTTAACTGAAAAGAGGTTTGTGAAATGGTTATTCCCGGCATCCTGATATAAGGTTCCATAAGAACGCAAAATGGTCGTTTCAACATCTGACCGGGTAACCAGCAATGTCACGAAAAAAGCCGCCAGCAGAATCACCACAACTGAATAGCCCATATTACGAAAAGTGAAGCTGAGCTTTTCACCCTTACTGATACCGTCATAAGAGTCATAGCGAATCAGACCCTGTGGCTTTTTCACCTTGTCCATTACGGTATCACAGGCATCGATACAGGCAGTGCAGTTCACACATTCCAGTTGCGTACCATTGCGGATATCAATTCCCGTAGGACAGACTTCTACACATTGGTTACAATCAATACAATCTCCCAGTTCTTCTGTTGAATTCTTTTTAGGTTTTCCCCTGGTTTCACCACGAACCCAATCATAAGCTACAACAATTGATTTATCATCCAGGAGGACCGATTGCAAACGTCCATAGGGACAAATTTGGGTGCAAACCTGCTCCCGAAAGAAAGCGTAGATGAAGTAGAAGATACTGGTAAAGATTAGAATGATAAAAAAGCCTGTAAGGTGCTCTGATATGGGATCAGTCATAACTTTAAAGAGCTCGTCCTTGCCAATGATATAGGCTAAAAATGTATTGGCAATGATAAAGGATATCATCCAGAATATTCCGTGTTTTAGAACCCGCTTACCAATCTTTTCAGCATTCCAGGATTGAGCTTTGAGCTTGCGTTGTTTATTTGAATTGCCTTCAATAAGATACTCGATCTTGCGAAAGATCATTTCCATGAAAATGGTCTGGGGGCAGGCCCAGCCACAAAAGAGACGACCAAAAATTACGGTAAAGAGAATGATTCCCACCACAAAGGTCAGGGTGGCCAAGACAAAAATGTAGCTGTCCTGAGGCCAGAAAGCCATTCCAAATAGGATAAATTTGCGCTCAAGAATATTTAGCAGTATAAAAGGACGACCATTCAGGGTTAAGAAGGGTCCTCCAAACATGATTGCCAGCAATAGATATGAGAACCAGGTTCGGGCATTATAAAATTTGCCGACAGGTTTACGGGGGAAAACCCACTTGCGCTTGCCGTCATCATCAATGGTGGCAATTCTATCTCTGTAATCAGAGGGGGCGTCAATATTGGTTAGTTTTCGATCTGGTTCGCTCATGCGCTTGCGCTCTCCAAATAATTGTTTTTTATTAAGTATTTTAAGAAAAGGAACTCAAGCAGCTAACTTGAGTTCCTTAACTAAATAATATCTAGCTGAAATTATCCCTCAAAAAGATCGCCCTGGGGAGCTTTTGCTACTGCAGGGGTTGTTCCCACCAGTTTCACCTTGATAAAACTGGCGACCTGGCTGATCTGATCCGGGGTTAGGATAGCTTCCCAGGGAACCATTCCTTTAGAGGGCACACCAACATTGATCAAGTGAACAATGGAAGCCATATCCCCACCATGAATCCAGTAGT
>JAOZSM010000056.1:10765-15807 GCA_029939675.1 Fidelibacterota bacterium | reverse complement strand
GGTGTCCATCATGAACAGCCCAGCTTCTGGCAGCATCTGTTACTTCAATGATCTGGTCCAAACCTACTGCCGGGGATATGCTCATGGCAAAACTAATAAGTACCAGTAGAGTTTTAATTTTTGCATTCATCTTATTGCCTTTGACATAACTGATAGCTTCCTGTTCCATCTATTCCATCCCGAATTGAGTTGATTCTGGGCGAATCTGAAAAACTCTTGACACAGATAGATCGATTTGTTTTCTAAACTCCAATTCACCTGTAAAATAATCCTATCTGCTTAAATAGCGCATCAATTCTAATCAGGAATATGCAATTTGCTGATACAACTGCAAACTTATTGCTGGATACGATCACCTACAAAAAGAGGCTCCATATGGGAGCCTCTTTTTACAAATATTCTCACTTAATGGAGCGGAAGATTCTAAAAACCATACGATAATGAAAAATGATTGACATTCTTGAACGGTCCAAAATCAGTAAGTGAATAATCCAGGCTCAGCTGATTTCGACCAAAGGGAAATCTTAGACCACCACCAAATGCACTTGTTCCTACAGGATTTTCCTGCCCCATGTGCCTCATACCGCCCCGTAGATATACCATATCTACGAATGAAAGCTCCATACCGATATTGAAATATTCTACATTATCATTGGGATGCACCATATCAACAGCTAACACGGATGTAAGCGTCTGGCTTGAATAAAGGTCCACTGCAAAACTTGTGGTCAATTGCATGGGAATATCCCATTCATCCAGTTCAAGTTCAGCACGAATAAATTCATTATTACCGTCAATAACCGGATCCGGGTCTGTGGTGACCAGATTGGCACGTCCAGAAAACCGCATTGCAGTTCCATAATTCCGTAGAACAAATCCAATTCTGAAATTTCGCCAACTGGAATGGTAGATAGAGCCAACGTCAACAGCCATGGATGAAGCTGTCATGGTCCAGATCCGTTCCTGCAAAAATTTTGCAGTCACTCCGAACGAAAATCGATCAGTCACATTCTTGGCATAAGCGATTCCTACAGAGAAATCACCTCCATCGAAAAACTCACCAGTACCTTCAGGTTGCGAAACCGTAGTTACTTCATCCTGTGGTATGGACAGAGAAACAACGTAAAGACCAAGTGTCCCGAGATTAGGTACGGGATAAGCAAGGGTCATGCTGCTACTCTTTATCCCTGCTATCCAATTCAAATGGCTTACAGATACTTCACCGGAAGTCACATAAGCCAAACCAGCTGGGTTCCAGAAGATCGCAGAACCATCTGAGACTACGGCAGTTGCCGCATCCCCCATGCCAGCACCACGTGCACTCATTCCTATTTTGAAGAATTGACCTGAAGTAGTACCTGCTTTTGTTATGGTTTCAGCATTTCCGAGTGAAAAAGCGAATAGTAATAATACCGATATTATTTGTTTGGCATGTCTCATTTTATCACCGCCAGTCTACCAATATGTTCATAGCCATCTGGAGTTTCAACATGGTAAATGTAATACCCAGCTGCGATATCCTGATCCTCTGAATTTAGAAGATTCCAGGATTTACTGCCGTCAAACAATGATCCATTATGCTCTAGCAATTTCACATGATCACCAGCAATCGTGTAAATATTGATAGTACACACCTGTGGGAGATGAATAAAATCAACCCTTCTTTCACCTCGTCCCATTGAAAATACAGCAGGCGGGGCTACTTCAAAACTAGATGCAGCCACATATGGGTTCGGTACTACGCTGATACGATCCATCTCATCTGCCAGCTTGGTTTCATTGATGCCAGGGTTCGTAAATTCAATCTTGTAGCGATCAGTTGAACCAAGTGAACAGAACGTCTTCGAGGTGAAGAATTTCAGCTTGGAGCCTGCTGGGGGTGTGGATAACAAAGTATCAATAGCCACTGCCCAGGCCGGTGTCATGGCACCATTTAAATACCAGATGGGAGTAATTTTATCTCCCATGCTCACTTCTCCATCACCATCATTATCCTCAAACAGTATGTCCATCTGTTCATTGTCATCCACGTTCATAATTTTGAATCGAACAGGCTGTGGACCAAAAATGATTGATGTATCGGCATATTCATCGTAAAACTCAATCACCATATCACGAGGATAGGTGGAACCACCAAAGGCACTAAGTTCATAAGAATAATCAAATGGTCCCGAAATCAATTCATCATTGTCATCAACCCACTCTAGAGAATCAAGACGAGATATGTTTAGATCAAGTATTGATACGTCATACGGACCAAGGGGTAATGTTTGATTCCACCCTTTATCCAGCTCATTCATGGAAAGGGCATCCCAAATAACCGTTGTATCATTATGTGAGTCAATTTGTTCTGCGTGAATATTTATACTTGTTCCAGCAGGTGTAAGTACAACATCGTAAACTACTGTTGACTCTAAACTCACATAATCAAGTAAAATTGCTTCAAAAGTAGCATCAGCATAACCCTCAGAATGAGTTACATTTATAACTGCAGCGTCATAGCCAGCCACAGGGCCATTGGGTATAACTTCAACAACATTGGGTTCGCCAAAAGATTTAGAAGTTTCCAACGGGGCAAGGTTACCTACAATGCTCCCATGATCATAGGCAGATACAGCGTAATAATAGGTCAAGCCATTGACAAGATTTGAATCCACAAATGATCGGTATAGGCCAGTATTGCTACCCAAATCGAAGTGATATCCTTCCGCTGATGGAATGACATGTGGTCCTTCGAATTCATTATCATAGTCGAACTGGGCTATGGGAACGTAACCTACTCCAATTCCTTGATTATTGGTTATTTTATCACCCCATTCACCTTTAACGAGGCTACGGTATATCTTATAACCCTCAAAATCGAGGCCATTGACAGCATCTACCGAAGTTTCTGAGACACCATTCCAGATAAGGGTTACTTTGTTATTACCTGGCACGGCAACAACATTTGGCTTATCTGGTGGTTGTGTAAATTTAAAGTTAAGCTTATAGATCCAGTCAGCTACCTGAGCATTGCCAATGAGATCAGCTTTGTTTTGACCCATAATCAAGGCCACAGAAAACTTTTTAGTTTCACCAATAGCTAGAGAAAAATAACCTGAGCCAAAGATGAAAATATTATCGGCTTCCTGTGCGATTTCATCACCGGTGGCAAATGTTCCAGGGGTCATTCTCTCCCACATTCTTTCATCCTGCTGAGCTTCCTCTTGACCATAGATGGGTGCCCAAAAACTTGTCAAGCCAAGCATATCTGTTTCATCACCATCTGTCAGGTCAAAATCTGGTTCACCCGGGTCAGGTACACCATTCCCATTCAGATCATCAGATTTGGCGTCTAGATCACCCCAGTCGTCAATGCGACCATCATTGTCATCATCGATGCCATTCCACATTTTTGCGTCCCAATAATTATCTGCTTCTGCGAGGTCTGCTGCAGCTTCGGCGTCTGTGGCATTCCAATCGCCATCATTATCAATGCCATCCGATTGGCTTTCATCGATCATACCGTCAAGGTCATTGTCAATGCCATCATCATCAATACCAGGACTTTCCAAAAATTTAAAACCTAAAAAGCCTAATTCATCCCAGGAGATAGCATAGTCATTCCCCGAACCTTCCTTATCCCAGGCATAGACCATTCCCCCGACTTCAACTTGCTGGCCTGAGAAACTATCATGGCCGGAGTTATCAATAAACCCAGCATAATCATCAGCAAAATCTCCGGCGCCGCCTATGTGTGGATCGCCAATCATACCAACGACAACCTTATCGAGATCCTTCTCTGAGACATTCTTGACTTCATATTGGAAAAATATAATATCTTCAGCGACAGTTGCTGCGTACTGGTAACCACGTGCCAAAACTTCAATACCTAATCCTCGAATCGAAGAATCAGATGGAACTGGATAATATTCATATTCATCATTATGCCTGTCATCCATCTTGTAATAACTTTCAAAATCAGATACAATGACATCGTTTCCATACTGTCCGGGCCAAGTTAAGAAGCCATCCTCATCAGTTGGAAAAAGGTCACCCCAGGTTTCTGTTTTATTAGAGATCGCAATATCTTCTCCGTCCTCATAGGCATAGCCAGGCAGTGGCTCCCAACCCCTGACTTCGCTTCCTGGACTGTTTTCACCTCCATCTAACATACCGTCTGAGAAGAATACGATGGTATCACCATCGATATCAATAACTTCGGCACCTACCACTGCACCAAATTCATAGGCATAGCCATGACCAGAGAATGCTGGCCATTCCAGTGATGGCTCCGTATTGGGTCTGCCCACTGAACCATAGTTATAAAATAGAGTTCTGATAGCATTACCAGCGTGCATACCAAATTTCCTGTCAGCATGAGCACCCGGTTTAGCAAGCTGCTGATCTTCAATCTTTTGGATGTAATTATCAAAATCATGTTTCGACCAATATTTCATGGGACCGGCAGGTCTTTCGACTGTTTGTGCTAGCAAAACGTTTGTGCAAATCAATAGCACAATACTTAATTTTAACCATTTACTATTTGTAATTGTTCGCATAGTCTGCTTCCCTAGAAATCGTATTTTAAACCGATATAAACACGTCTTGGTGTAGAATACCAATTCGGTCTATTGATCCATTGCGGAGTTGCTTCATCGCCATATCGACCAAGCGAATAATCGGCGCTACCTGAGCTATCCCACACATAATTTTGATTGTCATAATCGAAGACGTTGTAGACCTTCACAAAAAGCTGAAGGTCAAAACCACTAAGGTTCAAATTCTTGTATGCATTGATATCCAGATTCATCTGGGTAGGTTTGCGAGCTGAATTTTCCTCTGCGACCTGCACGGTTGCGTTTACATCAGATGGAGTATAAGGATATCCTGTCTCAATTTTACCGATAGAACTGATTCTCCAATCACCTGGTTCGCCAATATTCATGACAAACCTAAAGGCATGTGTTTGATCCCAGTCAAGGGGTACAACTTGCCTCAGGGGTTCTGATGTATACCTATAATCACTCCTACCCTGTGTTGGATCAGAAGCATTTCCGGCA
>JAOZSM010000056.1:0-10755 GCA_029939675.1 Fidelibacterota bacterium | reverse complement strand
CTGCAACCATATATGTGTAATCAATTGCTCCAGAAATTATATTTGAGAAGCGTTGGTCAAATGATGCAGTGATACCCTTAACATTACCCCAATCCCGGTTAATAAACAGTGCGTAAGAATCTGAGCCACCAGGCAGGATATATACTTTTTGACCGAGTAGATTTCTCATATCCCGATAAAATAGTTTTAAATATACTGCTGAATGGGACGTCAATGCCTGTTCCACACCAACTTCGTAACTAATAGTTTTTTGAGGTTTTAAATCTGCATTACCTATGTCAGTTTTAATAACACCCTTCAACACTTTAAACTCTGCGTTTTGAAACAGGTAGTTGTAGGCAGGCATCTGGAAAAAATGGCCGTAGGAAAAGAAGAGCTTTCCCTCAGCTGTGATGGGAAAAGCCAATGAAAATCTTGGACTAAACTGTGTTTTTATGGTTGCATCCTTAACCTCATCTGGATTTGGATTATTCCAGTCGAGGGCAACTTTTCCATCGGTATCGTAGTAATCATAACGTACACCGATGTTCAGAGCCAAATCTTCAAGCTCAATCTTATCTTGCAGGAACACTGAAAGCTCAGTGGGTTTGTTATGAAATTCATTAGCGTAAAGATCTACTTCGGGAAGGATGGCATTGCCTGGAATACCGTCACCATTTATATCAGTAGCATTATTCCAGATACCATTTCCATTGATGTCATTGAAAGGTTCATCTTCATCGTATGATCCATTGCTATTAACATCATACCATGGTTCATCCCTTAAATCAACTTCGATAGATTTTTGCTCAAGTTTAAAATCATGCTGTTTAACATCGAAACCCATCTTTACCTGGTGTTGTCCACCCAGTTGCGTGGTCAACTGACCCTGCAACAGGTTTGTAATTGTGACACGCTCATACCTAGAATTGTTAGTGCCTCCGGTATAAAATTCGTAATTATCATCTTGTCGATAGAAGTCGGCTGATACATAGCGAAGGTCATTGATATCATCGTATGCAAAATATTTGTATTCATTTGTTGTATTCGATGCAGCGATGGAGTAAAAGGTGTTTTGACTTAATTGGTGATTTAGCTTTAGAATATGGTTGAGTGCATTTTTCTGATTCTCATAATGACCATCTTCAATAAACCTGCGAGAGTGTGAATAGCTCTTCCACTGATTGTTTTCATATAAAGCTGTATATTGCAATTTCAATGACCTGTTCAAGTAATAGATAATCTTGCCCTGGCCATTAGTTTTTTTATTTGGATTTAGTGAAAAGACCTGCTGGTCATCTTCTGCCTGTACAAGTCCGAGAGAATCTCCTTGTTCCATGGCGATACGACGTTCTTCCAATGAATTATATTTGGTGAGACCGAATAGAGTTCCCTCACGATTTAAATGCCGGAGAGATGCAAAAAATATAATCTCATTGAAAAATGGAATCGGACCTGAGAAAGAACCTTCGATCTCCTGAAGATTGCTCAAGTTGTAGGGCTTCACTTCTTCTTTGATTTTCTCATTATCATCAATGGCATAGTCAGACAGCATATCACCGCCCATAAATGAGAGCGACCCCGTATAGTCATAGCTGGGGTCTTTTGTCACAATGTTCACTACACCAGACATAGCTTGCCCATATTCAGCGGCAAATGAACCCGTAATGACTGATAATTCTTGAATAGCATTTGTTGCAATGTCCACCCCAAGACCCTGGTGAAAGGGATTTATATTGGGTACTCCATCAATGAGATAAGCCACCTCACTGGCTCGTCCACCCCGGAAATGCAAAGCACCCGCCGCATCTACAGTCACACCAGTTTTTGTTTGAACTATGGCCTGGAAGGACTCGATCGGTGAATCTTCAATAACATCTGCACCAATGATAGCTGCACTGGCTGTAGCATCTTTCTGAATCATGGAACGGGTAGCTATGACGGTTACTTCTTCATCAGACTCTAATACCTGCATAGTTAAGTTAGCATTGATATCTGTTGTAAGATCTGTCAGGACTAATACTTTTTCGATGGCCAGTGTACTATATCCGATCATCATGACTTTTAAAGTGTACTCACCAGGAGGAACATTCAGGATGTAGTAAATCCCGTTTTCGTCAGATGAAGCACCCATCATCGTGTTTTCAATGATGATATTGGCGCCAATTAATGGCTCACCCTCTTCGTCAGTAATGGTTCCTTCAATCTTGCCGGTGGTACCTGCCCATAAAAAAGAGCTACATAGCAGGGTTATTAGTAAGCTATTTAACTTCATAGTATTATCTCACTGAATGAAAATTATAGATGGTATTGAAATAAAACAAAAGCCCCCGCCTTAACGTAAAACGGGGGCTTTTTTAAAACCAGAATGCTATTTAAGAAATGTCATCTGTTTGGAAATTGATACACCGTTTGTTTTTAGCGTATAAATGTATACACCGCTAGCAGCGGGAGTCCCTTGAGCATCCAAGCCATTCCATGTAGCAGTATAGCTACCACTTTCTTTGTGGCCGGAAGCAATAGTATTTACAAATCTTCCTTGAAGATCATAGATATCGAGCGTTACATCACCTGCAATACTCATATCAAAGTTGATACTAGTTGTGGGGTTAAAGGGATTCGGAAAGTTCTGGGAGAGCTTATATGTATTAAGCAGTTGACTTCCAAAACCACCAGCAATAGCTGTCGTTCCATCATGGGACACGATTACGACATAAGAAGTAGCGGTTGAATCGCCATCTTCGAAACCAATACAAAGATCTGAGAAACCATCACCGTTCAGATCAGCGGTAGTTCCACCGTTCCCAGCGGCCCCACCAAATGATACGTAGTATGTACGAATTGAACCGGTAGTGTCCTGCTGATAAACGTCTGATTTAACCCAGGAAGCTGAATCAGTCAGGGCGTTCACACCATCCCATTCCCAACGGGTTACACTGGACTCGTAATTGTCACCACTAAATACATCGACTAAGCCATCACCGTCAAAATCACCAACTGCCATACCGCGGAAACCAGTTCCCGGACCATCAATTGCATACACATAACTGCTATCAAAGGTCATTGCATCGGTGACACCGTCGATTACAACGAATTTCTCCTGTCCATTACCGATAAACACTTCATCTGAACCATCACCGTCAGCGTCCCAGGCATAGACAGCGTGTAGTCCGCCTAACCAATTAGGATCACCAACCACGGTATTCAAATTATAAGTATCAGCAGTTCCAGTGCCTTCAAAGATGTAAGCTTTGTCTCTACTGTAAGAAGAGAAGAATGCTTCATCCATTCCATCACCATCTAAATCTGATGTGGTAACAGCATAAACGCTATTAACATCACTTAAAGTATCAAGCAATTCCTCAGTCCACTGAGTAAAACCACCCAGGAAACCACCATTTAATGAAAATATCATCATGGCATCACCTACGGCAGCATCGCTAAAACTTCTAAAAGCCATGGCAACTTCTTGTTGTGAATCACCATCATAATCACCAACAGCCATACCAGAAGGTCGTGTGTTTGAACCTGCAGAAACACCAAAATTATAGGTAGCAGTTGGTTCACTTGGAAGGACTGGACCTTCGAAGACCATGAAACGGGTTGCGGCCCCAGTTGGTGGGTTGCCGGTTCCATAGGGAACACCAACCAAAATTTCAGCATTGCCATCACCATCTAAATCACCAACAGCGTGTGTTGGGAAGCTAGCACCACCAGTATACATCGTGGTATCCCAATATGACCATGCAAGATCATAGCCACCAGCAGAATTTGCTTCGTACAGCCAAAGTGAAAATCCTGTGGGATATTCAATACCACCACCATTGGGATTAGAGTTGTCAGTCAAGACCAGAAATTCGAGATTACCATCACCATCAATGTCCCATCCAGATGTTATTTCATCTGTAACGAGAACGCCATCTGGACCATAGGGTGATCCTTCATGAACTGTAATCTCAAAATCTGTTGACCAGCCACCACCCCAAGATTCCTGGGCTGAGACGCTAAAGGTCATAAGACAGACAATAGCGAGAATTAAAAGTAACTTAGACTTCATACATTTCTCCTTTGATTAAATATGTTGCTTCAAATATAGCTTGAACACTTTTCAATGATACCATTTTATGGATAGCTAGTTAAATTTTTTTACTAACCTCTTAATAGTCATAAATTTCTACAAACACACTTAATAATCTAATCAAATACAATCTTCGTAAATACATTACGAACATCAATTTAGCGACACATTATACTATTTCATATTTATTAATTATTGCCATATATTTTTTTTATGGCATTCCAACTCTCATTTATCACGCAGTCTACCACAATGTTTATTAGCGGTTTTATCATTATTTGATGACTAAGCGAGGATCAGATTTGTAGATGAATATCCGAAAGAATAATCGGTGGGTTACGAATTTAACTTTAGGTCAGGTATTCATGCGATATTGTTCTGCCATCCTTATCTCGTACACATTTTTTCTGGAGCTATTATTCACAGCTAATTCTGCCGAAAATAATAGATTTAGATACCAATATTCTGTTGATGTCAATTAATCTTTGACTTTGTGTATTACAGATAGTCGATTAGACTAAAGGTGACGTACAACTATAACTTCAGTAGATAACAATTATTATGTTGAAATATAGTTGAGTTCCGTGTAGTCTTTTTAATTTCGCTCCCTGCTCTCTGGTGCGGGATCTTCGATTGTGAGACTTACTTATTGCTGTCATGCTAATGCAAAAGGATTTATTATGCCCACATTATTGAATCTACCAAACGAATGGATAGCTTTTCTGGTTTTCTTCACAATTATCATGGTATTTATTGCCATGGCTGAGGTTGCCCGGAAAGTTTTCAAGCTGTCACCGGAACTCTCCCGAAAATTTGTGCATGTAATGGTGGGTGTGCTGGTCTCCCTGGCACCCTTCTTTTTGCGAACCAGTCAACCGGTAATCGTATTGGGCCTGCTCTTTACAGTACTCAATTATGTCGCGCTAAAAAAAGATAGCCTTAAAGGCATGCACACCACAGAACGAGTGTCTTTTGGAACCGTCTACTTCCCCATTGCATTCACCATTCTGGTGGTCATGTTCTGGGACCGTAATATTACTATCTTTGTTGTATCCATGCTGGTCCTGGCCTTTTCAGATACTACAGCAACTGTCATTGGAGAACGGGTCAACTCCCAACGCAAATTCACTTTGTGGCATGATCAGAAAAGCTGGCCCGGTAGTATCTCCTTCTTCATTACTACCCTGATTGTCATCGGCTTTGCTTATCCCATATATGCTAATCTGGCTGGCCAAACCCAGCTACCCTGGATTCATCTGGCCGGGATGGCCGTCTTTACCGGATTTACAGCTACTGTTGCTGAAGCAGTCTCAAAACGGGGTAGCGATAACCTGACTCTGACACTGACAGCGGGTCTGGCCATAGATCTCTATCTGTATAGTCTTGCTCATGGTACTTTGCCTGTGCTGGCTGGCTGGTTTGCTTTCTCAACTCTGCTGGGCTATGGTGCTTTCAAACTACGATCATTAAGTATTAGCGGTGGATTCGGAGCATTTTTGTTGGGCGTTTTCATGTTTGGAATGGGCGGATGGGCCACCATGCTACCGCTCATCGGTTTTTTTGTGCTCTCCAGTATCCTCTCCAAAATCGCAGACCGCAGATCCAAACCGGATATCATTTCTACCAAAGGTTCGCAACGTGATATTGTGCAAGTGTATGCCAATGGTGGGATTCCATTGATTTTCGCCATAGCCTGGTATCTGTCCGATTTTTCCATGGATGGGCTTTACTGGGCCTTTCTGGCATCCCTGGCTGCAGCAACTGCAGATACCTGGGAAACCGAGATCGGTAGCTTCAGTAGAAGCCTTCCAATTAATATCCTCACCTGGAAACATGTGGTTAAAGGCTATTCTGGAGGGATCTCGCTTCTGTGAACCCTGGGCGGTCTCCTAGGTGCCATCTCTCTTGCAGCTATCGCCTACTTTGCCGGTTCCCTTGAATTGGAGATCGACTTGATTATTTTAATCACACTCTCCGGTTTTATGGGTAGCATCGTCGATAGTATTCTGGGTGCCAGTATCCAGGCTAAATTTGTTTGCACAAAATGTGATAAACCGACGGAAAGAGTGATGCATTGCGATCAGGCTACCCAACATACATCGGGAATTCTGTGGTTTGATAATGATTGGGTTAATGTGGCAGGGACTTTGTCCGGTGGTGGGATCTTTCTTTTGCTCTATTATATGTGGTTTTAGCTGTTATACCATATTTCAGTTCCATTTGCGTGGTCTGTGTCATACTTCGAGAGCCTCAGCAAGACACGCTATTCAGTCACCCTGAGGCTCTCGATAAATAATGATATACCAACTTAAAAGAGGCATTTTGAACTGAATATGGTATTAGTCCCCTCCTGGGAAAAGGGGTGGGTTTTATCGCTAGGCATTGTTTTATGCTTTATCAATCCAACCCCCTCCGACCCTACGGGTCACCTCCCCGAGGGGAGGACTTCCCGCAGTAAAACGTAATATATTAATCCGTTGATAGGACTGTTATTTCAGCAGCAGCATCCGCTTAACCTGAGATCCCATTTTAGTCTGTAAACGAACCAGGTACACACCAGCAGCATAGTCACTGGCATTAAAACGCAGTTTGTGGATACCAGCCTGTTGGTCACCATCAATCAGGAGGGCGACTTCACGTCCTGTAACATCGTAAACAGCTAAGCGAGTATACAGCCTTGCTGGTAATTCATAACTGATCGTCGTCTCCGGGTTAAAGGGATTTGGATAGTTTTGGTTCAGAGTTACTTCCGAGGGCAGTTGATGTGCATAATCCTCATCTATGGCAACACCTTGCATCCTTTTAATTGCACGCAGATTATCAAAATATATCTGACCAGATACATCGCCGTTTTCCACATCATGCGTAAGTTGAAAACTATCGATACGATAGGCTGTACCATCTAATATTTCATTCCCGATCCAGGAACCGACCATTGCTGGATCACTAAGATCCCATTCAAGCAATCTCCACCCTTCCCAATCGATGGTGTACCAGATGGAAACCTCATGATTAGGCCAGCTACCGCCGACTTTCTCATCCAGGGCAAAACGGAATTTATTATTACTGCCGTCCCCATAGACATAACATTGTAAAATGTATGAGTTATCAAACTCAACCAGTCTGGGGTCACCCCCCTGCAAATACTCCCGGATCAAATGAACTTCAGCTGCAGTATCCCATTGATATCGCAAGAAGGCGGAACGTTTGTGGCGACCGATCCGTGTTGAGCCGGGCAGATAATTATCAGCACTGATCTCAAATATGGTACCAGAGCCAATGATTCCAACCGTGGAGCCGCTATAGCCGGGGGCTGCCCAGGAAGTTGCATATCTGAACGCATCGATCATGACAACTTCACTATAGTGTTCATCAAAGGTTGTAAAAACTATTTGGTGTTCCAACGCCAGGGGATTTCCCAGCGTATCAGTGACATCTGTAGCAATATGGATACTGAAGTTCTCATTGGTGGTGAGTGGTTCATAGGGTTTAAAATCCAAAATTGAATGACCATCCTGGATGGTCAACATCAGAGCAATTTCAACTGTATCACTGCCCTCCATCAGAATAATGGAAGATTCGGAAACAGTCTCAGGATCGAGTTGTTCATCGAATACCACATTCATAACACCATCAACATCAAAACTATGATTAATCAGAATCTGATCTGGATGACTGCTTGTGATGACCGGGCCAACATTATCGGCGCTGAATGTCACAAAATTGATAGTGTAGTCATCTCCGGGAATCCCGTCACCATTGCCATCCAGGCCTACCCCATTCACATCGCTGATGGTGGCAGACAGAGTTAAGGTGTAATCAGTATCCGTGTCCAGATTTCCATTACGATTGATGGTTACCCGTCGATCGTTGTCTGACCAGTTAAACCCAAGCTCTCCGATTTCAGGCGTGATTGTGAATCCTGTCGGAAAGGTAGTGATATCAATGGATTTCGAGAAGTTGAAAGTCATGCTTGTATTGACCGGAATGGTATCCCCTGAAGTAATTGTAAAGTTGTTTACCAGTGGGGCAAAGGATGGGATTAATTCTGTTACGACAGTATTTGAGAAACCAGATTCATTCCAGTAGCGATTCAAGCTAGTGGCGGAAAAATAATAATTTCCGTTATGATTTTGATTCCCGGTGTAAATCTGGGGCAACGTAAAGTCAACAAGCCCAAATCGAATGGCAATAATTTCACTACTATCAGCATTGAAATTTTCATCTGTTGAGCGGTAAAGGGCATACCATTGGTCAGCAGTTGTTGCATCAGACGGTGAAATAACGATGTCATAATGAAGGGAATCGACCTGGGTCAAAAAGAGCAAAGGTGCTGTGGGAATTTCCTGGGAAATCAGACCTGTATCCCGAATCTTGGTTTTTTTATTAAATATGGTATTACCAGCTTCCTCGAAATAGATAAAATCATCCCAGCTGCCATAGCTGAAGAACTGAAATCCATCTACCCAGTCCACGTTTCGAGTAGCATTGACGATACTTACATGATTGTACCAGAGCGACTGATCTTCAAGTAGATATGAAGCTGGTCCCGCTGTGTAGAGTCGGCCGGCTTCGATACCCGGTTGAATAAATTGGCTCCAGCAATCCGGGCAATTCCCGTTGAGCATACCGACAAAGCTGGAGGCAGTCAACCAGTGGTAATGCATGGGAGTCAGTTGATCGATGTAGCCTTCATTGAACCATAATGCAGCATCCTGATACACGACATTATAGCCGTTCCACCCACTCCAATTGTATTTACCCAGAGCCGCTGCTGATAAACGAACCCAGGGTTTGACTGTTTGAATTGAGTCGTGGGCCAGCTGGACGAATTCGGTAACTGAACTTCTCCAATACTCCTCCCAACTGCTAAATCCGCTGGGAACACCACCGCTGTAAGGATGCAGATGATCATAAAGATAGCGACCACTACGGTCATTGAGCAGGACCTCCATGTTCTCATCTGATATCTGGCCATCCAAAGTGTTGATTTCTGCCAGTTGATCTGCTTCCCGATTGGCAAGAATACTGGCAGAGTGTTCATTCCAGCGGACATAGTCAAAGTGCATTCCATCTATATCATAATTATTCACAACTTCCATAACCACATCCAGAGTGTATTCTCTCACCTCCTCTAAACCAGGTGAAAGCGCCCGGTAGCTGGTCATGGGATTATTATCCCGATCGCGGCAAACCCATTCAGGATGTTGCTGGGCTGGAGTGCCATCAGCAGTTGAAGAAGCTGCAAACACATTAAACCAGGCATGCAGTTCCAAACCTCTGAGATGGGCCTGTTCAATGGCATACTCCAGCGGATCGTAGCCAGGATATGAGCTGCCTGCGTAGTAGCCCCAAGGTTCAAAAGAAGAGGTGTAGTATGCGGTTCCGCTTTGCCGGATCTGCCACAAAACAGCATTCATATTGGCAGCAACATGATTGTCCATGATTTGGCGGACCCGGGCTTGATTCTGTTCAACTGAACTGGAGCCGCTAATATGTTCCCAGGTAATGACCCAGGTTGATCGAAATTCATCATTATCGGTTTGCGACCAGACCATACTGGTTAACAATAAAAGATTTAATAATACTAGAAATTGACGCATGCTATTCTCCTTTTGGATATTGAGGCAACAAGATAAACCAGAAGTGTGATCAAGTAAGTAACTTTGGTGTACCAACTAATAATACTAGTGTGAGGCTTTTTGCGGAAATTTCTCATCAGATTCTACAATCCACTATGCATGCACACATTATAGCAAAGTGACATTACAACCAGACTGTGTGAATAACTGGTCTATTATTTCAGTTCTTCTTTAGATAGGAGAACTTATCAATTACCCCATGCTTCAGAGGTTGCGTGAAAATACAATATCAAGCAGAAATATTAATGGAATTGCATAACTGAGGATAATAACAACTAATCGATGTATCCTGTTGTTATTGTTATCAGTAGCCCCGGGTTTTAACTCGGGGAGGGCGAAGCATCCACCAGATTTGGGGAAATACCAATTTCAATTCAAACTAGGCCCATAACTAACCCACCCCTTCCCCTCCCAAAAGGGGACTTGGCTCGCCTTGCGGCTCACTTATTAAATTTCCGATATGGACAACGTGGAACTGAATTTAGTATAACTGCCTTAATCACAGTTGATTATAGAATTCACAAAGTAACTTTCACTTCTATTGATTATGCTTGTTGAAACCTGATTTATTTGTTATTTGGCATGCATTAATAATAAGGAATCCTATAATGCTTAAAACAATACTCATATTAACGGTCTTCTCAATATCGATCTTTGTTATTGCCTTTATACTCATGTACTTATCCAAGGGGGTTCGTTTTAAGGGGGCTCATGCCCGGGGCGAGCAAAAAAGCTATGACAAAGCAAAAAGAAAGCTGAAACTCCAAAAAGATTTGAAATAAAAAAAGGCGAGGTCACCCTCGCCTTTTTTTAAAACCATGTAACTGGAATTATTTGATCAACATCATGCTCTTGGTTAGCACTACACCATTAACATTCAACTGAGCGATATAAACACCAGAGGCCAGGTTACTGCCATTAAAAGTAACTGAGTACTCGCCAGCAGGCTGATAGCCCTGTGCCAATACAGCTACTTCAGCGCCTGTCACATCATATACCTTGAATTCAACAACACCGGCATTGTTCAGAGCATAGTCTAAAGTAGTGCTGGGGTTG
>JAOZSM010000251.1 GCA_029939675.1 Fidelibacterota bacterium | reverse complement strand
ATGTTCACAACCCTGGTTTGACCACTCAACATTGTTGCCATAAACACCAATCCGATCACCAAGTTTTGCATTAATTATTCCAGTTGAATTTTAAAATACACATATTGTATTGTGATGATAAATAATTGAGATCAGTCTTTGCGAGGACCGAAGGGACGCGGCAATCTCGCCAATCATATGGCCCACATCAATACTCTGCGTCTGGGATCTCTGCTTGCCAGGAGAAGTTCGAAGAGCGCAGACTGGCGAGAGGGACTTTTTGCGGGGGCGTCAAGATTAATCTCCGGTTTTAAGCAAATCCAAATACGGTTGATAGACCTGGTTCTCAATAGAAACTGATCCCAACATGGTCAAAACCTTTTGCCATTCAGCTTCAAAAGTCGCTAACTCAGCTTGAGCACTTTTGGGATCCAGCCCGATTCGGTGTCCGGTTTGGGCCGCATGAACAATTAGATCATTGGAGTATTTGGATTTATCCCAATTATTTATGGCCAGATATTTACTAAATTCTGCCAGTTCCTTAAATTTACCCGGTTTGGTTGACAGAAGATGAATATCGTAAGCAGGCAATTTGACCTTAATACTTATTTCTTGATTAACATCAGATGTATTTAGCCTGATCTCAGTGGTCAACTCAATACCATTATAAGACCAGGAGCCATTCCCATCTGCCGGATCAAACGGGATTGTTTCACCGTTAACTGTGATTTTTTCAGGAGGTAAGCTCAGGGCCAACTGCACAATGAAAGAGCGGGTCTCTGCCATTCCCGGATAGCTGCCGCTTACAGGTCTGATCTTGATGTCAAGCGCTTGTTTCTTCTGAGTAAAATCAACCTGAGTCCTGGTAAATTCACCGTTTTTATAGCCAATAGAATTCCCCTGATCAGCATATACGTTCACTGACCCTGAGGATCCTGGATAAATTTTCAGGATCATGGGATCAACAGAATAATCGGCCCGTTTCGAGGCTCTGGAAGCCATGGGAATGATGGCACCGGCTTTGACAAATAACGGTATCTCAGCCAGAGAAAAAGCCCGCGCATGGATCTGGCCCCCTTCCATAACTGTACCGGAAAACATTTCGATCCACTCTCCTTCAGGGAGCCAGATATCTTTGACAACAAATAAACTATCCTCACCAATCGGCTGGGTGATGGGAGCTACCAGGATATCATTGCCAAACATATACTGGTTACTATAGGCGTAGGCTGCCTGGGCTTTGGGATGATCATAATACATGGGCCTGCACATAGAAATACCCGTGTCATACGCCTCTCTGGCAGCTGAGTAGATATACGGCAGAAGAGCCTTTCTCAGGTGAAAAGCATCGCGCATGATGTAAAACTCATCCAGAGGATAAGCCCAGATCCTGCGCTCGATTCCATTTGAGTAATTAGCTTTGGTGCAGTGGGTTCTGAATATGGGACTGAAAATCCCGAACTGAATCCAGCGGGTGTACAATTCTGGCGTGCTTTCTCCCCGCATATGACCACCAATATCATGACTCCAAAAACCAAAACCAACATTGGCAGCAGTTGAAGTAAAGTAAGGTTGATAGGCTAGTGATTTCCAATTAATATAAGAGTCTCCGGAGAAGCCGATCTGATAACGGTGATTACCCAGACCACCATATCTGTGAAAGATCATGGGCCGTTTCTGACCGCGTCGTTCCATATCACTAAAAAACACATAATTCAGATAGAACGTCGGATTAACGCCGGTCATACTGGTTGTGCTCCATTGCTGCCAATCCAGCCACCAGAAATCAACCCCATCCTGCTCCATCGGCTGGAGTACAATATCCATGAAGCTTTTGGCGAAATTCTTGTTAACGATATCGAAGGGCACATATTTTTCGGTTGCAGGATCAATCCCCATGGCCCGAGCCATCTCAGGATATTTTTCTTCAAAGGGTTGGATTCCAGAGGCGGGATGTAGATTCATACACACCGTTAGTCCCTGGTCTTCTGTCCATTTCAGAAATCGGGGAGGGTCAGGGAAGTAATTCTTATTCCAGGTTAATCCAGTCCAGCCAGTTCTTTCGCCAGCCTGATCTTTAATCTTTTTTCCGTCCTTAAACCATTCCGGTTTGCTGGTTAGGTGCCAGTCCATGTCTACCACCAGTACGTCCAGAGGCACATCATGGATTTCAAATTCATCCACCAATTCCCGAAATTCAAGATCCGTATATTCCCAGTATCTGGACCACCAGTTACCAAAGGCGTATTCTGGTGGCAGGGCTATTTTGCCGGCAATATCCGTAAAATCCTTCAGCGCAACTTTATAATCCAGACCGTAGCAGAAAATATAGTAGTCCTGAAGTGCTTTTTCCGGACGTGGAAATACCCAGGCCCATTCTGAATTATCAAAGATCGGTCTTTCAGAATCATCAACTAAAACCCAGCCCTCAGTTGATAAAATACCAGGTTCCAGAGCAATTGGTTTTTTGCCTGACCATTGCATGATCTCACCATCAAAACCATCCAGGGTTCTGGTTGTCCCCAACAGATTACCCCCATTCTCCTGTCCGGGTGACCACTCCCGTTTTTTCCCATCAAGTTTAAAACTTACCTTAAGGTTTTCCGGACTAAACGGGCCGCTGCCAACCTTATATTTTACAACTACAGCACTAGTGGAAATTTTGAGCCAGCCCCTTCTTATCTTTTGTTTATACTTAGGTACAGGCAAATTTCGATTAACAAATGTCAGTGAGGCATGATCTTCAAAAACACCATCTTCAGCCCATTCCATCCTGATCACCCGGGGCGTTAGAACTGTAAACCTGGCATTATCAGAAACAACAATAGCTTCAGGATTGGCAACCGGATCATATTCGTTCGAATAAACCGAGCTAAACATTATCAGCAAGGTGATGAGAACACTTGAAATATACTTCATTGATAACTCCTTATTAGGTGGTAGTGCCTTATCAAAATTTGAATGCATTATAAACCGTTAAAACGGTTACACCTCCCCTAAGTATAAAGCAGCCCACGACTTAAGTCGTGGGTTTCTGAGACCCAAGTGAGCCAAAAGGCGAACCAAGTCCCATCCTGGGAGGGGAAGGGGTGGGTTTCTAAACCTATTCAATCCACTTCTTAATTGATTCAATTAAGCCTTTCACCCCCTGTGATGATTGCCCCTCTTGCGGTTTTACCGTTTCAATATCATCCGCAACACCTATCCGAAAATCAGCAACTATAGCCAGGTGATCTGATGCAATTTTCGAATCACTCCTGAGCAAGCCATTGGCATTGAGTTGTTCATCGGTCATGGTGCGGGTATTCAAGATGAAATTATTTTGCACCGCAGTAACATGATCAGTAAACACAAAGTAATCCAACCTCCCTGGACTATAGCCTTCTCCCTCAGACTGCCAGGAAAAGGCCACCCGTTCTGATAGGTGCATGGGATAAAGATCCGTTAAAGGAGTACCATCCCAATCAGGTGCAAAATCATCACCGAATAGATCCTCGTTTTGGATATCTCCTGTGAGTAGTGTCGTCAACTGCTGGCTATCACCCACCAGATTCATATCACCCATGATGATGATAGGTGTATTCTTTGGAAGATCCAATTGCCCTCCAGGTGAATAGGCATCGCGTAAAAATGAGATTGTGGTATCAGCCTGAAGTTGCCGGTTTTTATCTGCTCCACAACAAGACCAATGACTGTTTATCACCATAATTTGATGAGTCTCATCAACCTGGACCAGCACAGCCATGATTCGTGCGCCACTGCGCCCCCAGAGGGTCCAATTTCCGATGATGGGGAAGCGGCTAACTGTGACAACATGCCCCTCCAGCTCAGTACTGTACCAGTGTTTCCCATCTGCTTGAGGTAAGATTGAATCCATGTAGCTGACAGTGCTCTGATTTGAGGTCTTCCACATCTCCTGAAAGGCCACGATATCCGGCTTTAGAGCCTGTTGAATGCGCGTGTGGGAGGGTGCTCGCTCCTCATTAAAAATGCCATCATGCAGAGTGTTTTGGGAAACGATTCTAATATCCTGGTCTGAAAAGCGGGCCATTGGTCGTGATTCCCAGGGGCTATCAGAGTGCTGGGGCAGTTCCACCAGGATTCCACCATCCCCATCAGGCAGGCGATCACCTTCGGGACCCTGGTTATCTACTAATAGAAGCCGGAAGGCTCTAAGTGGTGTATCAGAATTTGTTGGAATATCAGATCGATTAATGGCAAGCTCAAGTTTAGTCGAAGAAACAGTAGGAAGCGTAATTAGTCCAATGTTACTATGAGTGATTTTTGTGGAATCACTACCGGGGAAAATAGCACCCTGTTTGTCACCAAAAACCCAGGCTAATTCAG
>JAOZSM010000055.1 GCA_029939675.1 Fidelibacterota bacterium | reverse complement strand
GGAGCCTGTGCAGAGCGGAGCCGAAGTGCTCGGGATGACGACCAAGAAACAACAAGTAAAACATCGAAAAAAGACTTTGTAGACAAACACTGATTAGTACAATAATAAAAACCCATCGTCAAGCGATGGGTTTTTATATCCTGTTTGGAAGTAGGATCAATACAGGAATTTCAGAATGAACATGGCGCCAATTCCAGCCAATGTGATCAGGAAGGCCCCCATTTGGCGAATAGGTGTTTTGGGATCCTGAAAAACATTAACCTCAAATTCATGGATACTTGATGAACCGCGGGAATCGATAAGTTCAATAATAAATTCATTGGTGCCTTCATTGGAAGCATCAGGAGTCCAGATAATAAGCCCTTCCTCCTCATTCATTTCAGCACCGCTGGGAAGCAGTATTTTAGAATATTTAATGCCATCCTCGTTCAGGTCACGTGAGGACATTTGATAGCGATACTCGCGATCAGTAAGGACAACAGCGGACGGAGTGGAGGTAACCTCTGGCAGCGCATTAACAAACAGGTCGACTTTTTGGGTGTTTGTGATGTAACCATCGGTTACACTTACTTTAAACTGAGCCTGATTGATCTGGTCAATTTTTGGTGTCCAGCGTAAAATGGAGCCTTCTGTAAGTTCAACACCAGCGGGAGCATCAAATACTCTGTATTTCAATTCCTGGTCAGTATTCAGGTCCAAAGCCTTGATATCATAAACATATTCCTGACCGGCAATAGCCATGGTGTCTGCTTCTGAAACAATAACGGGTGGGGCATTGGCATAAACCGCAAATTTGTAAGTATCGGAGCTGTATTTATCAGAGACTTTTACAAATATCTCATTCCAGCCCTTTTGGGCGCGAGTAGGCGTCCACTGAACTTGTCCGTTGGTTGAGATTTTCATCCCCTTGGGTGCTGATAGAAAAGTGTAACTGAGTTTTTGACCTTTATTATGATCAGTTACCGGAATGCTGGTGGTGTAAGGTCGGGATACTGTAGCGAGTGTGTCAGCTACCACCCCGATAGCTGGGGTACTATTTACATAAACCGTAACTTTTTGAAGGTCGTCTCTTAAACCGTCAGAAACAGAGATGGTGAAAGTTTGTCTGCCTAGCTCAGCATCGGTTGGGGTCCAGGTAATCCGTCCCCGACGACTGATAGTCAGGTTTGGAATACTACTCTCAGAAAGCAGAAAGCTAATATCCTGATTATTATTAGGATCATTAACTTCAACATTGTAATGCCAGGGTTTTCCCACTGGTACATGTTCATCATACCTTGAAGTGATCACTGGCGGTGTGTTGGCAAAGATGGTGAATGAGTCCAGGACCGTGGACATATCATCAGTTAGCTCGAATAGAATATCATGGAAGCCGGTCTGCTGGGTTTCTGGAGTCCAGGTGATTCGTCCTGAGGATTCCATCACCAGGCTCTGGGGTATGCGTAACGGAATGAGACGAGCGGTGTTTGGGATGTTCTTATCCTGAATTTTCACCTGACCAATATAGGGTTCATTAATAAAAGCCACTGGTCCTGGTTTTTCCAGGATAAGTGGCAGAATGTTAACATAAAGAGTGAATTTCTGTAAGGTTCTCTCAAAGCCGTCACTTACGCTTAAGGTTACATATTGGGAATCAAGTTGTGTATCGCTTGGTGTCCAGCGAACGAGACCCTCTTCATCTACCTGCATTCCCGCAGGTGCTGTAAGCAGCTCAAATTCAAAATACTGTTCTTCATTTAGATCTTCCAGCTGTACCTGATAAAGATATTGTTGTCCGGTTTGAGCCAGGGGAGCAGGGGTTGAAAAAATATCTGGAACATGATTCACATACAGGGTAAAAGTTGTGTCTAGCTGTTGACCAAAAGAATATGAAATCTGGTGATAGCCCAGTTGATCTACGGCTGCGTTCCACCTTAAAATGAAATCCTTACCCAACCGCATTCCCTCGGGGTAAAGTTTAAATTTAACATAGGCCTGGCCAGGATCCATTTCATCCTGTCGCGGAATATTATGGACGAAGCTTTCGCCAACATGTAAAATTACATGGGGTGCCTTGGGTTTTCTTCTGATCTCGGGTATGGTGGTGATTTCTTCCACAGGATCGACATTCAGTTTCTGCATAAGTGGCGGCGCACTCAACTGAGGATCCAGGGTCTCCAGAGGGGCTAGATCAGCTTTAATTTCAGGCGTGGCCTCTGTTATGGTTGAGACTTTCTGCTCATTCCGGTTAATGGCATGAAACTGATAACGACCATGTTTGGCTAGTAAAAGTCCATCTCGGAAGGCCAGAGCATTTGCTGCATAAAGGTCCTCATCGACGATAGAATTAAACTGGTCAAAGCCACTGCCAGTCGTTTCCTGTTCGAGATAGTAGACTCGGTCTCCTGTGCGAATAAGGCTTTCTTGCAGGCCATCTCCATCCATATCCGTAAATGCCAGTTGGTAAACGGGTTCACTAAATGATTGCCAGACTGAGCCGCCATGACTTGGATCATATTGATAAGTGTTACCTTTTGAGCTTCCCAGGTAAACTTGCCTGGTCCCATCATTATTCAGGTCGACCACAGAAATGCCTGCTCCCCGAATAATTTCAGAGGCACCGGCTTTAAGCTGTAAAGGCGACAAAGAACGGTTAGTGTACTGATCTTCTCCAGTGGCTATAATTCCAGCTGCAATGAGTTGATCACCCTGTTTTTGCAGTAGCAGTATATCTTCCTGCTGGTCACTGTTTACATCACTTAACGTCAATAAAATTGACGCAGGGGTTTTGGTCATATTGCCGGGGAGTCCGGCAAATTCTATCTGGATATCCGAGGCGCTTAAGTCGCCCTTGAATTCAACTATAAGTAGATTGGCCTGGGGGGCACTTAAGGAAATAATGAGTTCAGTAAGGCCATCTGCATCAAGGTCTTCAGCCATGAGTTGGACTGGCCGGGCAAATAATCCATTTTCAGGTGCCCAACCCCATTGAAAACTAGGAATAAACTCAAATTCAGCACCATTCCACTCAAAACCATACATCCAGGGAGCACTATTCCCGGATGCTGCCGAAATAAGCTGAGTAATAGCTACAAATTCAGGGCGTCCATTAAGATTCAAATCAGTCAGCGTAAAATCAACCCATTCACCTACCAGATTTTCAGGTAAGCCAAAGCGCCAGGTAATTTCAAAATCCCCGCCTGGTGTAACTTCGAAGGTGATTAGCTCTGAACCTGAACCGGAGACCATACGGATAGCACCAAAATCATTGTTCCCATCATGGTCCAAATCCCCCAGATTCTTTAAATGGTGAATATCACGCAGGCCATCTGCAGCCCTTAGGCTTGTGGTCGATAGTATGAACAAGAGTGGGACCAGCAAGATGTGACGCAGTATGACACGACTAAAATAATGTTTGCTCATCATGGAAACCCATTTCTTTACGGTTAAAACTTTTGAATCCTACTCCAAACTTTTAGTCAATTTATTGGGCTAAGCCACTGTATGCAATATAAATTTAAGCCGACACTTAAAGTAAATTCTTAAAAGACTTGTGTAAAAAATTGAGTGATGGTATATTGTTTCAACTGCTTAGATTAAGTTGTAAAGAAGCACAAGTTATCAAGTAATACTACTACGTGATCTCAGTGCACGAAGGTCGTTTGTATCCGGCTGGCTGAAACAGGGAGGTAAACATGAAACGTTGGGTCACATTATTCCTATCTATGCTAGCGTGGCTAGGGTCAGTACAGGCACAATTTGCTGAAGGTCAACCCGTCTTGCGAGGGGCCGTCGGTCCGGCTTTTTCCTATCTGGTCTCTTTTGAACTAGATGAGACAGCCTTTATTGATCTTAGTAGTTTTTCTTCAGAATTTGACATTACGCTTGAGGGTAACAAATCTATCATTAACAATAGTGCCATGATAGTGACTGGTTTTGAAGGATTTGGAGAAGTTACCCCCCATTGGACTATTGGTATGTACGCAGGGCAGGGTGAGTATCTGGCTTATGCTCAGGATGCCGCCAGAGCGGACTATATGATAAACTTTACCATTAGTCAAGTTGGCGTGACAGCAGAATTTAACACCCATTCCAGGTCCCGTCTAAAATTGCTGGGCGGTTCATTATTTGGGATTGGACAAGCTTCTGTAGCGGCCAGCTCTTCACCGGAGAATGAAAGTTGGACTGATATTATTTCCGGCAATGATCCTGGGGGTGTTCCATCAACCAGGAAAGCCTTTGAAGTATCTGCCTGGACGCCTGTTATTCAACCCTATTTAGGGCTTAGATTTGATATTTCGCGAACCATGGGTTTTAAAACTATTGCTGGTTGGAATGAACAGGTTGCTGCTGCTGGTAGTTGGAGGTTATACCACAATAAGGTAATCACCGACTCTCCGGAAGTACCTCTTCGAGCGTTATTCTTTCGTTTTCAGCTCTATGTAATCCTTTGACCGATGTATGGGGACGCTTAGCCAACCAATATTCTCGTAATCGAATTTGACCACTATGAACCTGTAAAAAGGTGTAAAATTTAATCGTAACACCCAAATGGATACTTTCATCAAATCAAAGTGGCCTTTACTTTGCAGGCCATGAATAAAGTTGGAACCTTGGAGAAAACCGGAATTAACTAATAGCTATGAAAATTATAAAACGAATTACAATTGCAGCTCTTGTACTCCTGGGACTTTTTGCTTTAAGCCCCTCAGGACAGGTGCTTTTTGCTCAGGGCAGTGATTTTTACAATAAATGGCGTGATTTCCAGGACATGGTCAAGATCATCAACACCAATTATGTGGAAGATGTTGACTGGGACAAGACTATGGTTGGAGCCCAAAATGGTCTTATGGAAGCCCTGGATCCCCATTCTGTTTTCATTGGTTCTGATCGTATGGAGCAGATCAATGAAAGTTTTAGGGGCAATTTTGAGGGTATTGGTATCGAATTCGATATTATTGATCACTATATCACCGTGATCACACCCATTGTGGGCTCTCCATCGGATGGTTTACTACATCCCGGTGATCAGATCGTCAAGATCGATGCAGAATCGGCTTACAAGATCACACGAGATGGTGTTTTTGACAAATTGCGAGGGCCTAAAGGCTCCAAAGTTGAGCTGGAAATTGCCAGGTTGGGCGAAAAAGAGCTTATTCCAGTAACCATTATTCGGGATAAGATTCCGATCTACAGTGTTCTGGCAAAATTTGTTATGGAAGATGGAACTGGATATATTTTGTTGAACCGCTTTTCATCAACGACCTCTGAAGAAGTGATCCAGGCTATTACTGAGTTGCAGGCCCAGGGGATGAAGCGTCTCATGATCGACCTGCGTAACAACAGTGGTGGTTATATGGATGAGGTCATCAAAATTGTTGATCATATTTTACCCGGTGGGGAGAAGATCCTCTCAACCAAGGGTCGTTTAAAAAACGCCAATGAAGAAATGTATTCAAAACATAAGGCTACCTACTATAAGCAACCGATTATTGCCTTAATAAATCGTGGTTCGGCCTCTGCCAGTGAGATTTTAGCTGGTGCTTTACAGGATTTGGATCGGGGAATTGTAGTTGGGGAAACCAGCTTTGGAAAAGGACTGGTTCAGCGTCAATATCCCTTACGAGATGGTTCAGCTGTTCGAGTAACAGTGGCTCGTTACTATACGCCCAGTGGCAGGTTGATCCAGAGACATTACGAGAATGGTGATGCCGGGGATTATTATGCTGAATTGTATGATAAGGACTACGGTAAGGATACGACTAAGCTGGACGAAAAACCCCGGTTTAAAACTAAAATGGGTCGTGTAGTCTATGGTGGTGGAGGTATTACACCGGACATTCAACTCAAAGATCCAGCAACTATCTCGCGTGATCTGGCTAAAGTCAGGCGCCACGACATTAGATTCTTTTTCAAGGTTGCCTCGGATTATGCAGCTCTTCATCCAGAATTAGCCCAGGATTGGCCGGGCTTTTTAAGTGGTTTTAAGGTGGAAGATGCCCTAATGGATGAAGTCTATGAAAAGATCCTGGCATTGGAAGATCTGGATTTGGATGAAGCCAAAATTAGAGAGGATGAGGAGACCATCCGCTATTATATTAAGAGCGAACTTGCAGGAAAACTCTGGGGCCGAAACGAGCAGTACCAAGTAAGAATAGAAATGGACAACCAGATTCAGGAAGCTCGTGGATATTTTAATAAAGCCCGTGAAATTGCAGAGGCTGCAGATTATTTGTAATAAATGCTTGATGCGAGGAAGAAACTCGTAGTCGAAGCTGGAAATTGATTGACTTTAGAGACGTATCAAACTATGATTGTCCGGTTAGTCAAGTCGAGTTAATATCTATATAGGATTAGGAGGAAAATCAGGATGGTTAATTGGTTTTATAACGGTGGGGCTTTTATGTGGCCAATTCTTATTGTTTTTATGTTTGGACTGGTATTTGTCGTCGAACGTGCGATTAGTCTTTTAAAGACAACTATTCAGACTTCATCTTTTCTTAAAAGAATTGATGTTACCTTAAAAGAGCAAGGTGTAGATGCCGCTTTAGAAGTCTGACGCAGTACTCCTGGTTCAATTCCCAAAATTTATCTGGCTGGTCTTTCGCGAGCTGACCGGGGTACAGCTGCAGTGGAAAAAGCGATTGAAAGTGCCGGTTCAATTGAAATGTCTTTTCTTGAAAATAATATGATCTGGTTATCCACGGTAGTTTCGATTGCTCCCATGTTAGGATTTACTGGAACAGTTTTTGGAATGGTTAAGGCTTTTGACTCCATTGCTGCTGCAAATGATATTCAGCCCGCACTGGTTGCTGTAGGTATCTCTATGGCGTTGTTAACCACCCTTTTTGGTCTGGTTGTGGCTATGATTATTCAGTTTTCCCAGAATGTCTTCACTTTTATGATCGACAAATTGATCGTTAGGATGGAAGAGTCCTCTATCGATTTGATCGATACGATGGAATCACTGGAGCAGAAAAAATAACACCATAACCGGGGTTAGCTGAAACTATGCTGTTAAAGAATAAGAAAAAACGAAGCGGCGGAGAAGTCCCCACAGCATCCCTCCCGGATATTGTGTTCATGCTGTTGCTCTTTTTCATTGTGACAACTACCATTGATATGGATAAGGGACTGGGGATGGTTCTTCCAGATAAGGGAGAATCAGTTGAGGTGCATAAGAAGAACATTACCAATATTCTGGTGAGTGCTTCAGGGAAAGTAGCTATTGGTAGTGGTGGAGATATTCGTATTGTAGATGTCCGTGAATTAAAGCCCATAGCTAAACAGCTTCTGGCCACCAATGATAAGATGATCTTCTCTGTGAAAACAGATTCCCGGACCATGTATAGAGTCTATGTTGATGTGATTGATCAGCTTAAACAGGCCAATGCCAAGCGTATCTCAATTGCGGACCCGGAGAGTTAGATCATGCGCCTAAAACGAAAAATGAAAATTGAAGCTGGGATTCCAACATCCTCGCTGCCTGATATCATCTTCATGCTGCTGATCTTCTTTATGGTTGTAACAGTCTTGCGTGAATTTCAAGGCTTAAAACTGATTCTTCCTGAAGCCAAAAAGATTGCCAAGCTGGAAGGAAATAAACACGTTTCCCATATCTGGGCGACTGCCGAAGGAACAATCTCAATCGATGATGTAATCATCGATATGGGCAAGATTCGAACAATCATGTATGATAAGGTTGTAGCAGATCCACAGTTAACGGTCTCTTTGAAAGCGGATCGTCAAACAGCCATGGAGATCATTACAGATATTCACCAGGAACTGCGCGAGGCTTCGGCCTTGAAGCTTAATTATTCAGCGAAACCGAGGGAGTAGGATTATGCTTGAACAACAATATCCGCATGCCTCGGTAAGTCTACAACATCGTAAGTATCTTGAAATTGGTGCCATTGTCGTATTGGGTATTTTTACAGTTGTCCTTTATGCTGTTCCGAAATTCACCACAGAGGTGCTGATTCAGGAAGAGTATGTGGCTCCTATCGAAAACATTGAGATTCCACCAGAAACTCAACAGTTTGATAAACCACCGCCACCAGCACGGCCTTCCATTCCCATTGAATCGGAAGATGAAGAGATCGATGAAGACTTCACAATTGAAGAAACCGATCTGGAAGATTTTGAGATTCTGGATGAGCCACCGCCACCACCAGAAAGCAATGTAATTTTTATTGCTTATGATGAACCACCAGAACCCATGGGTGGTTATGGTGCAATTCAAAAAGCTGTGATATATCCGGAGATAGCCCGGGAAGCTGGAATTGAAGGTACCGTCATTGTCCAGGCTACCATTGGTAAAGATGGACGAGTTAAGGAAACCATTATTCTTAAAGGAATTCCTAAGACAGGTCTGGATGAAGCTGCAATGGATGCCATTAAACAGATTAAATGGAAGCCGGCTTATCAGCGTGATAAACCAGTTACTGTGAGAATTTCTGTTCCAGTGGTTTTCCGACTTAAAACTGGCTAGACACCAAAATCCTATGTAAATCAAAAAGGCCGAGTTTCTATACTCGGTCTTTTTTTAAAGTTGAAATCTTGTAATGGATTTAGAATCCAGGTAAGTCGGCCTTTTCATGATGCAGGGGGATACCGTTATCATAGACCACCCGCCGGGGTGCTGTCTGCATAAGTCCGGGAAACTGGTGATACAAGCTCTTGGCGAACATATAATCCAGGTGTTCATTGGTTTCCGGACTCCAGCCCATGACCCGCTCCCAGATCTCTGCTGATTCCATACAAAAATAGATAAACAGATCTTTACTGCCATAAGCTCTTAAAGCTTCATAAACGGTGCGATACATTTCCAGGCGCAGGGGTTTAGGATAACGCATTTTGCCATCCATTCCGCGGATCAACTCAGCAAACATGATCTTGGATTTTGGGAACTTATCCAAAACCTTATCCTTCATCTCTGGTGGAAATCGCAAAGAGCCAATGGAAATCCAGGCAACATTATCCGGATCCACCACTTCAAATAATTGTCGTATTAGATCAGGATATGTTTTCTGCCAATTTTCATGGTATAAAAGTGGATCGAAATGAAATCCGATCTTATAGCCAGCAGCCTGAACTTGTCGCATTGCCTCTAGTCGTTCTGACAGAGAAGCCGCTTTATGCTCTTCTGCATCGATGATCACCTGGGGGTTAACCGACCAGGAAATAACAGTATGTCCCTGATGATCCAGGTCAAGCAGGTTTTCGATACGGTTGGACTTAGTCTTCAATTCCAGCAGCACATTATCCAAGCCGGCGAAATAATTAACAATATCCCTGGAAAATTCAGATGATGAATCGAAGGCCAGGCTATCACTTAGTTCGCCGGTGCCGATTCGAAAAAAGCGCTGGGGTTGAGTAGCGATTTTATCCCGGACTTCAGTAAAAAGCTTCTCAGAGTTAGCATAGACAGTGGTTACTGGATTATTGAGATAGAACTGAAGGATACAATAAGTGCAATCAAGGGGACAATTGCTGGTTTGATTTATTACATGATAATTGCAGCAGCGGTATGTGCGATCAGTTCCAGGGCATTGCTTAACGGTATGTCCCTGGCTTTCAGTGAGCAGAATTTCCCGTTTGGCCGGAGTTGGTTCCTGGCGAAACATGGCTTCTTTCTGCTCCTCGGTGAGGTCCAACTGAATGACTTCAGCTTTGGGATTGTTATTTTTATAGCGCTGGACCAATTCCTGGTCTGCAACAATGTCATCAACGATGATCCGAGTGATTTTAGGCTCTTTCATGTGACCCTAGATTTGCTTGAAAATGTTTTTGAAAGCAGTAGAAGCAAGTTTATCCAGAGTTGTGTCAAGCTCGGTTTCATCTCGAGCATGAAAAGCCACATCGATCCCCTGTCGCTCAAAACTGGGATCCCATTTGATCTTAACTGAGTCAGGTAAGTGCACAGCGCGAATGGTATCAGAAAGATCAACACCGGCCTTCGTTAGAGTTGGAAATCGGGCAGCATTAATCCGCTCTCTGATCTCCATCACGGCCAGTCGAGTATCTTCATATTCAGTATCAGCCATTTCCCATAAGCCCATTTCCTGAGCTTTGGTTTGGAAATCGACATCATCCCGTTTAGCCATTTCCCAAATATTTTGAATAATTTCAGCCGTCATATTAATGCCGACCTTCAAATTTTTTATAAAACGCGTTACCCAATCCAGGTGTTCAGCAGCGCGCTGGAAGATGGAGGCTCGTTTTAAACTAAGATCCTTGTCCAGGATGAATTGTTGTAGCTCCAGCGGTAATTTCAGGAGAAAAAGAACTTGCTCGATAAGTTTTTCACGAGGTGCCAAGGCCATATCCGGGTAGATCTTCTCAGCTAACATGGACCGGGGAACACCCAGCTCCAAAGCAGTTTGCGTGAGCAGGGCCTTATCCATCAGAGTCATGGGGCTATAGTATTCGATAACAAGCTTCAGTAGCTCCAGAGTAGATTCGGAATCCTGAACCAGATATACAGGAATGGTAGGTTGACCCGTTTCCTGGGCCTCAAGAAACCAATGAATATTTCCCACGATCTTGATACAGGAGGGTGTTTGATATGCCAGTACGGGTTTCGTCAGCTTTGAACCAGGCAAAGCTTTGCGCTGAAAGGGCAGGGCTGCAAAACTCGAATGAATGGTTGGGCCGCTGGTTGTCAGTTCTTTTACGATGATTTTCATACTGGCAATATGTCTTGAATTAAAGGTATTCAAACAAAATTCACTGCATATTCACATACCAATTCAGATTGATGATCTCGCAAAAAGTCCCTCTCGCCCATCTCCATAAAACTTCGCCGTAACAAGCGGGGAGGACGCAGAGTGTCATACTTCCCTTCGCACTTCGACTGAGTTTATGCTGAATTACACCTGTCCCCAGTAAATTCTTTTTGGCCGCAGATAAAACACAGATGAACACAGATGTATTCCATAATAACAGTGACCATAATTAGAAAACGGTGCTGAGTACTATAAAACGATAGTCTTAACTACATTTGTAGAACCAGCCATACGAAAAAGAATTATTGAGGAGGAACGGGGGGTTAAATCATGAAATGGGATTAATCTGTCCTAAACCCTTTTTTTTAGGCCAATATTACTATCACTCTCAAAACATTTTGGACAGCAATGATGCTGAATAGGGTATAATTCTAGAACTATTTATTCTTCAAAAGAGTCGTATGCGGATCAACATAAATTAATTCATAGCTCAATTGTATGTCATTGATCTGTAGTTTTACTAAATCAATTTGTGAAACTTCCAACAAACTGAAGGATCGCCCATAACCAAGGTTTCACGCACAAAGTAGTTTTTATTCCTTCTGCTTGCGGGCCAGTGATAGACCGCCAAATCCACTAATAACAGCCATGTAAAACCCAAAATCGTACCACCACCCGGTATTATTAGGATCATACACTCGGGTTGTATCATTGAAAAATCCAGCGATTAATGAAAAAGGTGCGATCCAACCGTGCCAGACGCCCTTGAAAAATCCAGCTGGAGTTTGTCCTGCAGTTTCACTTGGGTTGGGCATACAGGCCGACAACCCCACCATTACCAGAATACTGATGAATGTCAAGACGAAAAGTTGTTTGTGGTTCATGTTTACCTCCTAGAGAATTTCAAAGAGACCTTTGGCTTTGTTCTTGCGAACATTGTTATGCTTAAAATATTGTCCATTCATGGCAATGTAAACACCCTGTGCCAGGGTTTGAACATAAGCCAACGCAGCACCCATGTTAAAAAGTCCATCAGAACTACCGAAGACAATGGGAATCATGGCTCCCGTTAATACGATGGTTTTGTTCGTGATGTTTTCTGCCAGGTAGCGGGCGGTGGCAACCATGGTGTCAGTCCCATGGGTAATAACTATCCGGTCGCTAGTACATTTTCGGCAATGCGTGAGGATAATATCCCGATCCTCATCGGCCATTTCGAGACTATCGATCATCATCAAGCTGCGAATATTGACATTTAACTGAGAACGTCCCTGCTCCAGCATTTGTTTTAGATGAGTATCCTGGAAGTATAGATCACCGTTGAGTTCATTATACTCTTTATCAAAGGTGCCGCCAGTAATGAAAATTTGGATTTGCATGGTTGTTTTTTCCTGAATCCGGTCTTTGTGACTAATCAATTTCGTTAGATTAAACCGGCCTACATTATTCGTATGTTCCGTCTTCTAATACTTTGATATCAAGCTATTAATCCCTCGACTCCGCTCGGGATGACGAACATGGGTTCATACGGCTATCTTTTGCCAGTTTAATAGCCGGCAAATATACTTTAGAAAGTACGGATTACACGGAACAAGATTTTGCCAGTTAAAAGGGGAAAAAACAGCGGATTTTTCCAGGAATATTCCTTATTTTTACAGTTGACCTAAAAGGAGCAAAATAATGAATGTAGATAAACGTGTTAAACGGAAGTTTGAGAAGAAAACCTGGAGCGAGGTTAAGTCCAAGAATTCCTGGCAGGTCTTTAGAATTATGGCTGAATTTGTAGAAGGTTTTGATGCTTTAACTGAGATCGGTCCTTCGGTCACTGTATTTGGATCGGCCCGCACAAAACCGACTGATCCCTATTATCAGATCGCTTATGACCTTGGCAATCTGCTGGCTCGTGAGGGGCTTAGTGTGATCACGGGTGGGGGGCCAGGAATTATGGAAGCCACCAATAAGGGGGCTATGGAGGCTGGTGGTGCTTCGGCTGGTGTTGGTATCGAACTACCATTTGAGGCTTCCAATAATGCCTATATCGATGCTGACAAGAACATCTCTTTCCGATATTTCTTTGTACGCAAGCTCATGTTTTTGAAGTATGCACAAGCTTTTGTGGCTTTCCCGGGCGGACTGGGTACTCTGGATGAATTGTTTGAATCTTTGACGCTCTCCCAAACAGGGAAAACACCAAAATTCCCTATTATACTGGTTGGTCGTGACTACTGGTCAGGTCTGGTGGACTGGCTTAGCTCCCAGGTTCTGGAAGAAGGCAATATTAATGCGAATGATCTGGAATTATTCCGGGTAGTTGATACTGCCGAAGAGGTTATGGGGGCCATCACGGGCTTCTTTGCCAAACATCGTAAGGAAATGGTTCCAAATTTTTAAAGAATCTGTTTTGTGCAATCCAATAAACCGGCAAAATGGTTTAATTTAAGGTTGACGATTCCGCAAAAAGTCCCTCTCGCAGAGAACGCAGAGGCGCAAAGTGTTGATAATTAATAACACAGACTGCTTTTACATAAGTTGCTATAGTTATTGCTGTTAGGGTGATATTCATGTTCTGTCATATGCTTTTTGCTAGGCGTTAAGTTTAAAGACAGACACAATTTAGTGCAAGATTACAATCTTACGAGTTCTCGTTATTTAGTTAACTGAGTTTGTGCTTGAGTTTGGCCACATAGCGGCGACTCATGACGTAAGGTTCCTTGATTCCTTTTAAATAGACGCGGTAGGAATTATTGAACCACTCTTCCAGTCGATCCACAAATTCCATGTTGACAATGGTAGTGCGGTGGATTCTGGTAAAATAAGTACCCGGTAAACGTGATTCCCATTCGGACATCGACTTATGCACCAGCACCTTCTTTTGATTGGTGCACAGAACCTCTGAGTAGTCTCCGGCTGAAGTAATACAAACAATCGTACTGATCTTGAGAAACCCCAGGCTGGTATCCAACTTGAGCAGGAGTCGATCATGATATTCCAGCTCACGCAGGTCAGCGGCATGCTCTTCTGGTATTTGGTCAAGTCGTTCTAGAGACTGCTGTAAGCGCTCCGGGTTAACGGGTTTGAGCAGATAATCCAGGGCATTGACCTCAAAGGCGCGCAGGGCATATTCATCGAAGGCAGTAACGAAGATCACATTAATCTCAGAGCTGATATGTTCCAGAACATTAAAACCATCCACACCAGGCATTTGTATATCAAGAAAAACCAGATCCGGTTCAACTTCCTTAATCAGTTCCAGGGCTTCAAGCCCATTAGCCGCTTCACCAACGATCTGGATGTTTGGATGTTCTTTTAATAGAAGGCGCAGGTCATTCCTGGCCAGGCGTTCATCATCGACGAGTAGGGCTTTGTATATTTTGCTCATGTTTTTTCCCCTATCATTCTGGTCAGGGAGATCATGACAACCACACACTGATCTTCTTCATACGTTTTTAACTCATGATTACCTGGAAACCGATTTTCTAAACGATCCCTAACATTCTTCAAGCCAACGCCGGTACCGGCTGGACGCGAACGTTCACTATCATCTTCAGACAGCCATTTCCCACCATTACGTACAAAAACACTGAGTTTATTGTCTTCGACTTTTGCTATAATACTGATCTTTAGCGGCATTCCTGAGGTTTCCATACCGTATTTAACAGCATTTTCTACCAGAGGATGAACCAGAAAACTGGGAATCGGGAATTCTTCTGCCAGGGGATCGATCTCAAAAGAAACTTGAAGATTTTCCTCAAAGCGCTTTTTCTCAATAGCAAAGTAATGTTTGATGGCACTGATCTCCTCACTCAAGGGGACATCTCCGTCATTTTTACTTATCAGGGAGTAACGCAAAAGTTCAGCAAGCTCAGTTACCATATCCCTGGCATTGCTTTGATCTTCCATAATTAAAGCCCGAATTGAATTGAGTGAGTTAAACAGAAAATGAGGATTAAGCTGGTAGCGCAGCATTTGAAGCTGGGCACTGTGAGCCAGGAGTTCTGCCTGTTCAGTTCGTCTGATTTGCTCATCCCACTGTCGCCAGAAATTGATCAGGAAATAGAGGGTTGACCAGGTGAATAGGATAAAGGAATTCCAGTATATCTGACCCACATTTTTTCGCCAGGTGATCTTATCCAGGGCTTCCTGGAATTTTTCAACACCATAAATGGGATAAGAAACAAACCGATCCAGATACAACCAGACAATGGCAAAAAAAATGGAACTGAGGATTACTACACCGGATACATTCAACATGGATCTATGCTGGTAATCCAGCTTTTGATAGAGCTTACGCATGATGATGGTTACCAGGAAAGCAACGACATAGGTTACAGAAAAACCCAAAATATTTGCAGTATCCATATCCTTGGCTGAATAGTAAATGAGATAATAGATAACACCATAAAGCAGCCACCCTGATATCTGGAGTACCCAAAAGAGTGAAAGTTTATTCAGAGAATTTTTTATTGCCATAAGGGTGGAGAACCTTCCCGTTGTTCATGAAGATCAAAATCTGTCATTAAGTTCATGTTGTACAATTTCACAACTGATACCCATCCTTACCAGTCATTTTTACCTCCAACTCAATTCCAGACTTATGGGGAAAGTACAGCATTCTTTGGCCAATATAACGGCAGTAGTGACAAGACTTTCGTGAATTAGCCAAGCGGTTCATAAATCCGACAAACGGTTTTCAGAGAATTACCCAAAGATTATCACGCCAGTAAGAGTTATCCATTGATTGTGGGGATGCATGGTATCAGTGGTAATGCTGATGGGTTTATTGCTCTGTATGATATGCTGGATGACCCACAGCTTATTTATGTGACCCCGGAAGGTCAGTATCCATTTTCCATCAACATCGAATTTTTATTGGTCACGGTGATCAGGATGGTGCTGTTAACATTGAAACGGGACGTGATCTGGCCACTCTACTTGAGAAAAATGGCAATGATGTCACTTTTCATGAATTTGAAGGGCGTCATCAAATTACTCCAGCAATTTTTGATACAGCAGTTAAATGGATCTTGGCTGGATCTGATGATTTGAGTCAATAATTAGTGTCTGTCCTTAATGTCTGGGAGCAAACCGTTAAAACGGTTATTCTTAAAATAAGCGAATCAGAAACCCACGACTTAAGTCGTGGGCTGCTATACACTTAAGGATGATTA
>JAOZSM010000054.1 GCA_029939675.1 Fidelibacterota bacterium | reverse complement strand
AGAAGATAGAAGATAGAAGATAGAAGATAGAAGATAGAAGATAGAAGATAGAAGAATTTGTGTGTGGTTTGTTATGGTACAATAACAGTATGAAAATATCTGGTATTTAAAAAATTTCATACTTATAGTTGACGAGCTTGGATAAGATACAAAAAACACTCTGCCTGCCGGGCGAAGCTCGAAGAGCGTAGGCTGGCAAGAGCGTTTTTTTAGGGACCATCATTTTTTAACGACCAACAGTGGTCAAGTGGAGGAAATATGCAAAAGAACAGTGTTAATAAAGCGATCATTATTGGCCGCATGGGTCAAAAACCAGAACTGAAATACACACCCAGCCAAATGGCGGTAACAAATATCTCAGTGGCAACATCAGATGTCCGTAAAGATAAATCCAGCGGGGAAAACATTGAATCAACTGAGTGGCATCGGATTGTCCTCTTTGGTAAAACTGCTGAGTTTGTCTGTAATTATCTGGATAAGGGTTCACTCGTGTTTGTAGAGGGACGTCTACAGACTCGCTCCTGGGAAGATCGTGACGGCGTCAAAAAGTATACTACAGAGATCGTTGCTCAAACCGTAACGCCTCTCGGTGGTGGCGGTGGAGCACAGGGTGGCCGCAGTCAAAATAGCGGTGGTTATGGCGGTGGTCAATCCGGAGGTTCGGCACCTGGTGGTTCAGCTCCCGGAGCTGGCCCATTTAGTGGTGATGACGATGAACCTTTGCCTTTTTAGGTTTTCCGGCCCAACTATTTAACTAAGCAGGGATTCCCTTGTCATGCGTAACAAAAAGCGTAGCCGGGAATCCCTGTTTGGTATATAACTAATGTCTACTCCCGCCCGAAAGCTCTTTCCCGCCTGTCCTTTCTGTTCAAACCCAAGTGTCGGTCCCTTTCACAGTGATTCAAAACGCGACTATCTGCATTGTCCGCTATGTGATCTGGTTTTTGCTCACCCTGACTCTTATCTCAGTCAGGCAGAAGAGTTTAAACGCTACGAGCAGCACAATAATGATCCAGAAGACCCGCGCTATCGATCCTTTTTGAACAAACTGCAAAAACCGGTCGTGAAGCACCTGGCTCCCCACTCAAGCGGTTTAGATTTTGGGTCTGGTCCGGGTCCCCTGCTTATGAAACTATTTGAGGAGCAAGGACATGAGATGTCCATTTATGATGTCTTTTATGCGCCGAATACTGCCGTTTTTGAAGCCAGCTACGATTTTATCACAACATCTGAAACGGTGGAGCACCTGCAGCAACCCATGTTGGAGCTTGAAAGATTGTGGCGTTGTTTAAAACCTGGTGGCATTTTAGGAATTATGACTGGAATACACTATGACGATATTGACTTTAAAAACTGGTACTATATCCGGGATGAGACTCACATAGTTTTTTTCTCTCCAAAAACATTTAAATGGTTGGCTCAGTTTTGGTCGGCAAAACTCGAATTTGTGGGGGATAATGTGGTGATCCTTCAAAAGAAACCGGGAAAATTAATAGACTAAGAACGGATTTGCTTGCCTCGGCGTAGCTAAAAGCGTAGCCGGGAATCCGCGCCTGGTATGATCTTGGCTATATTCAGAATATGTCCACAATTAAATATATTGACGTTTTCCCTTTTGCCCGAACGAAGGATGGCCTGCGCTTTCTTTTATTGCGTCGGGCAGCCGATAATAGTTATCCTGGAATTTGGCAACCTGTAGCGGGGAAAATTAAGCCCGGGGAATTGGCCTGGCAGGCTGCTTTGCGTGAATTTGAGGAAGAAACCGGGTTTTCTCCCCTGAATTTTTATGCCTTGGATCATGTCTCCACTTACTACCTCCAGCCCTCCGATGAGGTCGTTCAGGTACCGGCTTTTATGGCTGAAATTAAACTTCAGGAACCAACTCTCAACCATGAACATGATGCCTTTCAATGGCTGGCCCAGGAAGAAGCCCAAACGTTAGCCTCCTGGGAACCGTACCGCAAAGCCCTGGCTTCCATACCCCAATTGCTGAACTCGTCGCCTGCCCTGTCTCTGACAAAAATTTCACTAAGAAACTAAAAATATCATATAAACCCTTGATTTTTTTGTCCAAAACCCCTCTTTTTACCCTTTTTTTTCCACAAGATGCAGAAAGCCCCTGATTTAAAACCACAATATATAGTATCACTTAAAGCATTTTCTTAAGTCTTCCCTATAAGTGCCTAAAAAACAGTGGTATTTTCTTGACAAGATTTTATGATTTCCCTAAATTCTTCACGAATGCGGTGCAGGACAGATACACTACCGCGTGAAAACTGGAAGCGATGTTAAGTCGGAAGAGGCTGCGTATGAAGCGATACAGCTTACAAATTCTGCTATTGGTAGTAACACTAGCATTTGTACAGTGTTCAATGTTCGGTGGAAAATCAGAACCGGAGGAATCCTGGGACAAGACAACAGGCCGGGCAGATTCATTAAACCGGACTGAATCTGCAGGTGTGGGTACCAATACATCTGAAGAAACAGCCTGGCAAAGTGGTGAACAAGCTGACAACCTGATTTACAATTTGGATCAACTGCGAAATAAAGAGTCCGATCAGAGTGAATCAGCTGATTTTGTGACTAGTGAAATCAATTATGAAGTCAAGCGCCTGGCTGCTGAATTAAAATATGTTAAGAAGAAATTGACCGAGATCCAAACTCAGAGCGAAGTTTGGACCAACCCCTTAAGTATCTACAGTAAAGAAGTTCATTTAGAGAACGGTACCAAATTGTTTGGTGATGTTATTGACCAGGATAAAGATAATATTCAGGTTAAAACGCTCATTGGTGTGCTTTCTGTATCCCGAGATCAGGTCATACGAATTGTTGATAATATTCCTACTGAGCCCGGTGCTGCAGCAGTAACCGAACCTGGAAAACCGAACCGTGGTGGTGTTCCGATGAACATCAACAAAGACCGGGCATCCATGTCAGGTACTCAGGATGTCAAGGGTGACACCAGGGAAAGCAAATATACTGGTAACGTGGTTCTTTCCGGTAGCATTAAAGAGCGCAAAGATCGCAGTGGTAATACTATTCTCTCTGGAGTTGTAAAGAATATTGGTGGCCGACGGGCTGATTTCGTTAAAGTAAATTTCCTATTTAGAATTAACTGGAGTGGTGATACTCGTGAATTGACCGCCTTTGTTAAGGGCTCTCATCACGTTTTTTCCAGTGGTGTAAATACAGATACATCCTTATTCCCAGGTGCCAGCGGTGAATTTGAACTCTATGTACCCAAATCTTTTGGCTCTTTTATTGGTTATAGTTATTCCATCGACTGGGAAGAACATGACATCTAGACAAACTGTTCAGTTTTCGCTTTTTATGATGGCTCTATTAGGGCTCATGGCTTGTACTCCTAAAGAGCCCGCTACACCAACACGCAATATCGAACAGTTGAAAATGCAGTCTCAAATGAAAGCTCTAGCTGCTGAAGTAATCAAGTTACGTGAATCCAGACTGGAAGTTGAACAACTGAAGTCCAATATTGCTGTAATGGATTCCCAGATTGCTGTTTATCAGGTAAAGCTGGAAGAAAAAGCAGAACAACCCAAAATTGAAGTTATAGCAGCTCCCCGTGATCCTGATATCATCAACCTACGCGGAAATATTTACGTTCTGATTCGCGAGATCGACTCCCTGAAGGAGGGGATGAAAAACCTGGAAAGCCTGAATGATTCTCTGGAAGTACAAATCGAACAATTAGCCGTTCAAACAAATACTGATGTAAGCCTTGACTTAAAGAAACCTGAACAGGTGACGGAGAAAACGCCCGACAAATCAGTACTTGCAATAGACATATCCGCGGCCCACGAAGCCTCGGTCCTCACCGTGGAGCCCCCTATAGCAGTTCAACCCCCAGCCCAGAGCTATAACTTTAATGCAGATTACCGCATGGCCTATAACGATGCTTTAAACAAATATTTCAACAATGAATTTCTGGAGGCTATCCAGGAATTTAGAGTGGTCATCGAGCGAGAACCGAATGGTACATATGCTGATAATGCTCAGTATTGGATTGGTGAGTGTTTCTATTCCCTGGAAGATTTTGAATCAGCCATTACGGAATTCAAAAAGGTCTTTGCCTTTCCTGAAAACAATAAAAGTGATCATGCGCTCTTCAAAATAGCAATAAGCTATCAACAACTAGGACGCTATTTGAAAGCTCGTGAAAACATGAATCATTTTATTCTGGATTACCCTGAAAGTGAATTGGTAACCCAGGCCCATGACTTTTTAGAGGGAAATCGACAGAACTAAGTTTATGCCTCACTCTCAAACATATATCGCCTTGTTTATCCTGATTACCGGAAGCCTGGCTTTTGGTCAAACAGGTGCAGGAAACCTGCTCTATGATATTGGTTTGATGATTGATGATAGCACTGCGGCAACTCCTAAAACTCCTCTTGAAAATGGTACTACACCAATATTGACCCAAGAACAACAGGTCCTGGAAGAGGAATTGAATCGTTATCAGCAACAATTAGCTGAAACTGAAATTCGTCTTCGTTATCAAACCGGGGTTATCGACAGCCTGCACAATGAGATCGCCCTGATCAAGGCAGCCGGAGAAACCGACAAAGCCCTTTTGACTACTCGCATTACTACTCTGGTAGATCAACAGGAAAAATCTGTGCGAAATCCGGCTATTATTCCCGGGGAAGCAGCCACTTCTGACAGCGTATTTGCTGAATTGGAAACACCCTGGAAGGATGTCAGTGTTAATACACAACCCCTTGTTCAAGCTCAAGCTGGTCCAAGACTTACCGTAGCAGAAGAGCAAGCCGCTTACCGCAGCGGACTAACTAAATTCCACTTGCAATATTACTATCAAGCTATTGATGAATTTAACACCATTGTGATGCGGGGGAATGACATTACCCTGCGAGCCAATGCCCAGTATTGGGTAGGGCGTTGCTACTACGAAAAGGGGCTCTACAATGAGGCCATCAGCGCCCTGGAACAGGTCCAACGCTTTGAACATTCAGATAAACTGGACGATGCCCTGGTCATGATCGGCCTGGCATTTAAAAATAAAGATCGCCTTCCGGAAGCCAAGCTGGCCTTCCAGGAACTGGTGACGCGTCATCCTGGCAGTGAATACATGACCCTGGCCAAACGGTTTGTACAGAATTGATGAGAGATGAAAGGCTGATCCTGGAGATCATCAGATGAAGATAATAAAATTATTCCTGACCATAATTATTACTGGAAGCGCCCTGTTTGTAAACGCTCAAACATCCTTGAATTTTTCACGCCCCGGCCCCATGATGCACATCCCTACATCCAGTCTGTATAATGAACCATATCTTTTAAGAATTGGTGTTGCCGGACAATCAACTCAGGGAATTTTCAACACAGAACTCTGGAATAAGGGTGCTTTTCTGGAAACTGACATCACCCGGGATTTCAGGATCGGTTTATCAGCTCTTCAGTCCGGCTCTAACAGCAATCAGGCTGAGTTGGCTATCCATGTTCAAAATCGACTCCTTACCTATGGCGAAACAGCCGTGGGCATCGGCGTAAATGATATCAGTTTTACAACCGGCTCTGCAGACTCAACTGATTTGGAAGAACGGGTACGCAACCTGTCATACTATATTTTGCTTAGCCGTGAGAATAGCTTTTCTGAATATAGCCTGAAAACCTATTTGGGTGTTGGCTCCGGTCGGTATGGGTCAAATTTTGGTAAATTTACCATGGATACAACAACCACACCTGGTGATACGCTTATGTTAGCCAAGGCAAACAATATTGGTTTCTTTCTGGGGCTATTGTTGAACACCAACATCATGGCCAATCGCGGTGGTCTGGATTTCATCCTGGAATGGGATGGGGTTGGGATCAATGCTGGAATAAAACTGCCTCTGACCCAGGAATACCATATCAATGTGGGTTTTTCAAATATTCAGAACCTGCCTTATCTTGGAGAAGACCGGGAAAATCCACCAGGAATTGGTATTGGACTCGATTACTTCCTACCCCGGGTTAAATCTTCTACCAGTAAACAGCGCGGTGGAATTAAAATTTCAGGTGTGGTAACTGAAGAAGGCTTGCCCACACGCACCGTTATTGATTCCAGCTGGCACAAAGCCCAGGAACGGCAATTACTGGTCCTGAGGGACTCCCTGAGAATGTCATCAGTTGAAATTGAACAGCTCAACCGTATGGTGGAACAACTGGAACAAAGAAACCAGGTCATGGAAGACTCTGTGGCTTCTCTTCAACTAGCCCGCCATGTTTCAGATGCTCAAATCAATCAAGCCCTAAAACATTTATCCCGCTCATTGCGACTCTTCTATAATGAAGAGTATGACGATGCCCTTATTGAAATCAACGAGGCCCTGGAATACAATCCAAATCTGGCTTTGGCTTATGCCAGGCGAGGTTCCATATATTACAAATTAAATCAGATCGACCGCGCCACTATCAACTGGAATATTGCGCTGCAGATCGACCCCGGCTATGATGAAGTACGTAATATTTTACGTGCTTTGAACGAGAACCGGCTGCGTTCAGCTGTTTCTGCAAGGGAATAAGAAGAGAAGGACTTACCCATGGATTTTGCAACCATAATAGGACTATTGTTCGGCTCTGGCTTGATCGGGTACGCAGTCTATGGCGTATCATTAACCCTACCCAATGGCGCTATGACCTTTGTTGATCTCCAGTCTCTCATGATCGTTCTTGGGGGAACCATTGCTGCTACTGCCATGGCTTTCCCGGTAAAAGAGGTTTTGTCCTTGTATACCAACTTGTGGGCTGTTTTCAAGGGTGATACCCATAATGATGCCGACACATTAAAAGAGATTGTTGAGCTTGCCGCAATATCCAGAAAAGGGACCTCTGACCTGGAAAAAGCGGTTCCCGGTGTCAGTAATTTCTTTTTAAAGGATGGGGTTCAGTTGATCGTAGATGGTCTTCCAGAGGATGACATCCGTAGTATTATGGAAACCCGGATTGTTAATCGCGAATTACGTGAAGATGCAGAGGCTAACGTCTTTAAGACAATGGGGACGCTCTCACCTGCTTTTGGTATGGTGGGAACCCTGGTAGGACTGGTAGCCATGTTGTTTGCCATGGGTGCTGCCCCGGTTGATAGTGCTGCAGACGTGGATCCGGCTGCCAAACTAGGACAATCCATGGGTATTGCTTTGATCACTACCTTTTATGGCGCCTTGTTTGCCAATCTGTTTTTTCTGCCCATTGCAGCTAAACTGCGTTCTCGAATCGATAAACGAAATATTACCCAGAATATGATCGTTGATGGGGTCATCATGCTCAAGGTTAGAAAACATCCTATTCTGGTCCGAGAATTTCTCAATTCATATCTATCACCGCGTGACAGGGTTTACGAGGATTAATTAGCGTGTCAGTAGCACCAAAAAAAGCACCCAAAGCTGATGACAGCGGCGGCTGGCTCACCACCTATGCCGACATGATGACCTTGCTCATGACCTTCTTTGTGTTGCTGTTTGCCATGTCCACCCTGGATCCAGTAAAACTGGAACAGTTTGGACAATCTCTGGGAGAGCATGAGGGTTCGCGCAAAAAATCAAAAAAAGTTTCCTTGAGCCAGATCAACAGAGAAGTTAAAAAACTGGTTCAAGATCAAAAGTTGCAACAACAGGTCAAAGTTCGCATGGATGCTCGTGGTGTTACCCTGGAAATTGCCAGTGATCTGGCTTTCAGTGTGGGAAGTGCTGATCTCTCGCGACCGATTAAAGCCTTTCTAGTAAAACTGGTGAGCACTATGGATAAAGCTACCTACGCTATTGCAGTTGAAGGACATACAGATAATGTACCCATGCGCTCGGCGACCTTTCCGTCAAATTGGGAATTATCATCCGCTCGAGCAGCAGCTGTGATTCGGTATCTTACTTCCAAGGGGATTCCTGGAGATAAATTCAGAGCCATTGGTTTTGGAGATACGGCCCCAAAAGTTGACAATAACACCGCTGAAAATCGCGCTAAAAATAGACGCGTTGACATAACATTTCTAACAATTGGTTAATTACGACTTTCGTTAGAAACGAGGAGAAGCTTATGAAGTATCCGGCATTTAAACACATCATGATAGGAATCGCGTTTACCTCGCTGATGTTGATCTCACAGGTGTTTGCCTTTCCGGACGCTAACAAAGAGGTCCTTTCACAAAAGATCATGCTGGAAAATACTATCCATCAACGGGTGAGTGATGCCGTCTATCGCATTCTACGTCATGAGAACTTTATAGTGAACGTGAACGTTGTTATGGAAGCAACTCCCCGTCAGCAATACACAACGGTTTATGAAGCATCTGGTATTAAAGGGCAAATTAGTCCTGAACAGAAGATCTATTCTCAATCTGTTCGCAAAGTGGCTGGACTCTCAACACCAACAGGGGTAACCAGTAGAGATCCTGGTGTTAAAAAGACAAAAACTGTCCTGAAAAAGCGTCCCATCAAGTCAAATATTCCTTCAGATATTCCCGGGTTTCCCGGCATTCAGTCTCCGGGGTTCGAGCTTTACGAAGAAGAGGTCCCTGTTGAAGATGATACCAGCGAAGATGTAATCTACGCCGCCGATGAAGAATTGAGCAAAATTGCAGCAGTAGATGATACGGTTGTAACCACCGTCGCCGCAGAAGCCAGTCTGTCACTTGATGAGAATGAAGTGATTCTGGAAGAGGAAATCCAGCCTGTTTCAATCTCTGAAGGTCATCTGGTTGATTATGCTGAGTCATCCGCCCCAAACCTTTCCCGTCACACGGTAGCCAGCACTACCGGTCCATCATTACACGTTAATAAGATGGAATTGACTGTCATTCTGGAAGATCCCATTTCACCTCAGATTATGGAAAACATTCGCACGGTAACCATGGTAGCCTCTCATTTCAACCGTGAACGTGGTGACAAACTACAGGTTATGACTGCTGATTTTCAGGGGTCGAAAAATGATAAACCGGACACCGAACAACTCCTTTTAAAATCCATTGCTGAGAAAATGACCGCTATTGAGGCTCGCCAAAAAGAAGAAAGCGAAAATAAACACATTCAAGAACTGGAAGCCGCTCAGGAACGAATGAAGCAAGAGCAGATCAATAAGGCTGCCCAGGATACTGAGTTAGCTCGTTTGCGTCAGGTAGAAATTGACAAGCAAAAGCAACATGATGCCGAGATGGCCCAAATCCGCCAGGATGAAGCCGATCGCATCCGGCAGCGTGAACAAGAATTAAGCGACATCCGTCAACAGGAACAGGATAGGCTCGCTGAAGAACGACGTCAATTATTCGAAGCACAACAGGAACAAGCCAAAGATCGTCTGCGTCAAGATTCTCTGCGACTGGCTTTACTCACCGAGCAATTGGATGATCTTAAAAATCAATTGTCCGCTGTTGACCTGGAAGAAGAACAACGTTTGAAACTCGAGCTTGAGCAAAAACGCCGTGAGGCTGAAAAATCTGATATTCGCAACCGCGAAGACAAGCTAAAACAACAAATGCAGGATCTGGAAAACCAGAGACTCCAAGCTTCCATACTCTCCGAGGATGAGGAAAATCTTTTACCTCTGTTTATTCTTGGCGCAGCTGTATTAGTGGCGTTGGCTATTCTCATTGGCGCCATGATGGGTGGTCGTCGCCGAACACCTGAACCAATGTCACCGACGCAAAATCAGGAGCAAATGCCTGTGGAAGAAGCACCTCAACCGGAAGTTCAAGTTGAAGAGGAGGTTCCCCCAGAGCCAGAGGTAGATCCTGAATTAGTTGGCGAGGTAGATAGTATTAAAAAATCTGTGGTTTCACTGGCAGTAAGTAAGCCGGGGTCAGCCTCAAGCATTGTAAAAGAATGGCTCCAGGACACCGGAGATGCTGAAGAAACTGACGAAGCCGCCGAGGACGAAAATAATGGAAAGAATAAAAAGAAGGGGCGCAAATAATGGCTGATAAAAAAAAGTTGGCCGGAATTGACAAGGCCGCAATCCTCTTTGAAATATTAGGCGCACGGTTGGCTGGACAACTATTCCCAAATCTGAGCGATACGGAGATTGTTGCCGTTCGTCAACATGTGTCAAAGATAAAAAACACCCCTTTTGAAGCAAAAAAGCAAGTTCTTGAAGAATTCTACTTTTCTTTTATGTCGAAAAAATTTGCTGATGAATCTAAAGAAGCAACTTCGCAACCCTTTGCTTTTCTGGATGGTATGACCGAAGTCCAGCTGGCCTATTTAATCCGCTCAGAACCTACTCGCTCTGTTTCTATTCTCCTGGCTCAGGTTCCAATTGAAATGCAGGGGCGACTCCTGAAGCGTCTGCCAACTGAAATTCGGACAGAGGCCATGATCGACCTGGGGAAAATCAAGGAAGTACCCCTTGAAGCGGTCCTCGAAGTAGCTGCTGATTATCGGGAAAAGGCCAAACAAATTCCGTCCCATGCTGAATACCAGGAAGGTGGCGGTAAAGCCATGGCCGGATTACTGGGGACCATGGACGCTAAAGAACAAATTCAATTTCTTGATTATCTCTCACAAACTGATCCGGAACTGGCTAAAGAGGTAAAAAAACATTACTTCATTTTTGATAATGTTTCCCTGCTTCCAGATAGTCTACTGAGGGATGTTTTTAATAGTCTAGACCTGGATGATATTGCCCTGGCTCTAAAAGGACAACCCCAGGAATTAGCTGACCGGGTTCTGGAAAGCCTGCCTCAGAAAAAGCAGGCCATGTATGAACCTAAGGAAGGTCCCGTTTCTCGCAAACAGGTAGAAGCAGCGCAAAAGAAAGTGGTGGAATACATCCTTCAAATGGATGCTGATCCAGAAAATGATTTCAGTATCGAAGAGTTCGCCGAGGCCGACTTTATCGACTAGTCACTGAAGAAGATATCTCCGCTGTCCTGCACTAGCGAGATAGGAGGGGAGGCGTCCGCCCGGACTGTCCTCCCCTCTGCTGTTTTTGGGCTGAACTTAAAGCTCAGGAACCAAAATATCGATCACCGGCATCGCCAAGACCGGGGACTATATATCCAACCTCATTTAATTGCTCATCAATAGAGGCTGTAAAAATGGCAACATCTGGATGTTTTGCAAAGACTTCTTTTAGCCCTTCTGGAGCAGAGATTAAACATAGGAGTCGGATGTCAACAGCACCGTGATCTTTGAGCAGATTGATGGCTGCTACTGCGCTACCACCGGTCGCCAGCATGGGGTCCAACAAAAAACAACTACTGGCATGCCTGGTGAAATCAGGTAAATTTTTATAGTAATATTGGGGTAATAGGGTCTCTTCATCCCGAAATAATCCGACAAAACCAACATGTGCATCAGGCAACAGATCCAAACCGACATCTACCATGGCCAGGCCGGCACGTAGAACTGGAACCAGCCAGATCTCTTCCGAAAACACCTTTTCTGAGGTTTGGATCAGAGGGGTTTCTACCACCCGGTCAACGGTCTTAAGAGATTCTGTTGCAGCGACTAAAACCAAGGTGGATAAGCGCTGGGCGACACGTCTAAATTGTTGACTGTCAGTATCTTTGCTTCTTAGAATGGCTAAATTATGTGAGACGAGAGGATGAGATTTCAACTCAGTAACTTGGGGCAACAGACTCTCCGAACTTATGGTTTAATACCGTTTGGACTAAAAGTAATCCGGAACCCAAAAAAGTCTATCTCTAATCCGGCACTTCGTGAGATAGTTTTAGTTCAGCTTGAGAACCTGCATTGTATTCAAGATAATTAACGTTCTAATACCGCCGATTAGCAGTATGCTCTACCTTCAGGTCCTGGAGCTGTTGGGCTTTGGGTCGAATTAACAGATTCAAACCACCCCAGCGACCCATGGGAGTCCAGGACAGGGTCAACTTCCAGCAGTGCAGATCGCGGGTTACTCCTACTGAACCGCTTACCAGTTTTTTGTCTATTAAGTTGAATCTGGGATTATAGGTGAGACCCCAATTTTCTGACAGGTTAAACTTAAAGGATGTTCCTAAATTAAAGGTTTGTTTGGCCTCTTCCAGCGGGTTTTGCTGATTAAAAGAATAGCTAAAACTAAAGTTGGCCGACCAAACCGGTTTCCCTCCCCCAACTCCTTTTGGTTTCCTGGACTGATCTTGAATAAAACCGCCAACCATCTCAGTTTCAAGACTGTCTTCTTCAAGGTTCAGGTCTCGTGTTGTAGAGCGTAACCCGCCTGGTGCAGCCCCCTGCAACCTGAAGCCAAAACTAAAGCTGGCCCGCGTCATACGAGGTGAGCGGAAAGTGTTGATCTTGTGGGTACCGGTTGAGTCTCTTTCATAAAGTTCAAAGGTGGCTCGAGGACTCAACTTGAAGTTCTTACCCAGGTTTATCTTGAAACTATTATTGATGTCTGAGGCTTTTAATGAGTCAAGTTTGAAATTATAGGACCCGGTGAGGCTCCAGGTAAAAAACTGAGCCTTACTCTCCACATCATTTCTAAACATCTTGTAATCAAAGACATTGTTCAGGCTGTAGCTCATGCTCAAAGCGTCTCGATTGGGGGTCGCCCCCAGATCACTACCAGAAAACCGATCAAAGGCATGCGTTGTGCCCGTAGAATCCGTCAGTGTCTTTGTATAGCCCCAGAAGTCTGTAGAAAAATCAGGGGTATACTTAAGCGAGACTGATGGTGTTAAAGTATGACGGATAGCCTGAAGCGGTCCTATGTGAACAGGAAAAAGGCCATATAGTTTGGTGTTCAGGCTGGCTCTGGTGCTAAACGTTCCCCGGCGAATGAAGCCTTCCAGCTCCTGTGTTTCAATTGCTCCGCTAAGGGAATCCACCTGAACAAAGTCATTGTCATCCAGAACAGGTTCCAGATAGCGAAAACCCCAGGCATCCTTATAACTCACCGAGCCCACCAATTTTAAAACCTGCATGATCTGTGTGTCACCCGAGATACTGGAATTATGAATCCAGGAGCGGGTATCTATAATATCCTCTTCCCATAATAGACTGTCTGACTCCAAAGTATCCGGGTTTTCGTAGGATAGATAATTCCACTTACGCTTATTATTGAAAGTATTGTTATAGCTCCAGCGGAAATTGTTATACCAAAACTTTTCAGTACCCTTGATGGGAATTATCGCCGAAGAGGAACGACTGAAACGGAACGAGGGTAATGCCAAGATTGGACCAGCCAGTTTGATTCCGGTAGATTCCGGCATTTCACCTACCCGCCGGGTTACCTGAAGATTTTCATCGTAGGTCCCACTCAAAGAGAGGCTGCTGTTGATGGATTCCAGCTTTTTATTGATGGAAATTCCAGAATGCAGTTTGGTATTCAGGCGTTGATCTTGATCGTGACTATAGGTTCGATCAAAATTCGCATCCCCGGAAAGTTTACCGTTTGCTCTGATGGTAAAACTGGGGTCAATAGTTTGATTGTGGGTAAAATTCAGCTTCCATTTCCAGGTAGCCGGGTCATTCAAGGCATGTCGCTCCGAAACCATGGAGGCGTCAATATTGCCATTGATCCGATAGCGCTTTTTATAGCGTAGGACACTGCGCAGGTTGAATTCCTCATACTGATCCCAAAAAGTTCCCGTCAGCTTGAGGTCTGAATAATCACTCATGGCCCAGTAATAACCAAAGCCCTTGATAGCGCGGCCACCATTTTGGGGACGATAATCATAGGATGGCAGGATAAAGCCGGAGGTACGTCCCTTCTTCTGGGGAAAAATGGCAAAAGGCAAAGCCATAATAGGAATATCAGCAATATACAACACCACTGGCCGGGCAATGATAATCTTGTCAGTCAGGAGCTTCATCTGTTTGCTATAGAAATAGAAATGCGGATTTTCTTCCAGAGTACAGGTCGTATAATATCCGTCTTTCATGAGGTACACATCCTGATTGACCCGGGTAACTTCCTCCCCAAAATAGTTTCCGTCTTCCATCTTGGTTCGACCAGCCATGACTTTACCTCTTTGGGTCTTCAGATCATAGATCATAGTCTTGCCCTTGAAGTCCTCCTGACCGGCTTGCTGTAATACTGGAAAATCTTCAGCACCCAGTGTATCAGTCAAACTACGCGCTCGTAGCAGATTCTGGCGCCAATACACGCCAATTTGACCCGCTTGCATTGCCATGTCGCCATAATCAATTGTGGCATTATTTCTAAGCAGGGTGGTTTCGTTCTGCATACTGTAAGCAATCAGATCTGCCTGATAATCAATGGGATATTCTATCTCAGCTGCTTTTTTGGCCGGTGTAAATTTTCCTTCAGCTCCCCCGGTAACTGTAATGTTGGAAATACTGGAATCAGATAGCAAAATATACAGGGTGTCACCACTTACATTGTTAGACCCCTTGAAACGATCCTCTTCGATCACATTGAAAAACGAAGTGGCCATTTCCACCAGCGTAACCGATTGAGGCTGACCATCCTGAAATTCAACAGCCATGACCCGGCCATCCAACCAATCTGTAAACGTTGAATCACCCAGGCGTTTTTTCTGGATGAAATGAGGGTTTTCGGGAACGTAAACCGAAGTCAACTCCCCGTCTTGCATGTGCAGGTTAAAGACATCACCGCTCAGAATAAAATCGTCTTCCCGTAGCTCTGGATTTTCACGCATGATAGCAACTTCATCATCCTGCATGTAAACAGCCTGACCACAGGTTCCCACGGCACCTCCGTTGGTCAGGATAACATCTCGCCAGGCAAAGAAAAAACCATCTTCCAGGCTGAGACTGTCAGATTCAATCCGCAGGGTCGTATCCTCTGCTGTCCATTTTCTAAATTCAGCATCGCCATAACTAAGCAGCGAATCCTTTCCGGAATAGTATAGGAGGTGATTTCCACTGACACTGAGACTGTCAGAACTATTGATCATTTCCGCCTGACCCAGGGCATCCCCCAGTTGTGAGTCTTCATAGTAGTAGATCGTATCGGCAGACAGGGTGGAACCACTATCAACCAATACTGGATTGTTGGTAGCCAGTACTTTTTTGAGCTCGATGTAGTACCCCAACTTTTCAGCAGTCACAATGTAGGGTTCATCTTCAAAACGAGCATTTCCCAGCAGTTCTACATACTCACTGGTGCCATAGTAATGAGCTGTTTTCCCACTAAGCTTTGAGTGGGGTGTTACGATGGTGACCCCCCCGCTTAGCAGGGCTTCATCTTGATCAACCTGAAATTCAGCTAATTCACAGGTCAAGATAGCATCTCCACGGCGCATTTTAACGTCTCCCACCAAACGTCGATAAGTGTTACCGTTACGAGTAAATGATCTGATTTTATCAGCCTTGATCAGCTCCAGCTTCTCCCCTTTCGCAGCCCAAAGCGAGGTTACACTAAAGAGCAGTATCAGACAGACTCTGCTAAGTTTAAAGCGTGAATTTCTATTGTAGCTGGGCATTAGAGTTTGAATTGCTTATGACCCGGAAGGTTCCTCACCCTCAAAACGTTTTCCCCAGAGTTTAACAAGGCGTTCGTAAATACGTTTCTCAATTCCTTCTGTACTGGGACGATAGAATTGCCTATTCTTCAAATCTTCGGGAAAATAATTCTGTTCTGTAAAATGTCCGGGGTCATTATGGGGATAGCGGTAACCTTTTCCATAGCCCTGTTCTTTCATAAGGCTGGTTGGTGCGTTACGTAAATGCAGCGGGATGGATTTAGCGCCTTCTTCCCGTACGGTACTCTGGGCACTCCGAAGGGCCATATAGCTAGCGTTGCTCTTTGATGTTGAAGCAAGGTAGGTCGTAACCTGAGAGAGCACAATGGCTCCCTCGGGTAAACCGATCGCGTGAACTGCCTGAAATCCTGAAGTTGCCAAAGTGAGCGCCTGAGGGTCGGCATTCCCAATATCCTCAGAAGCCAAAACGATCAATCGGCGGGCAATGAACAAAGCATCCTCGCCCCCTTCCAGCATAACGGATAGCCAATAAAGGGCAGCATCCGGATCAGAACCGCGGAC
>JAOZSM010000250.1 GCA_029939675.1 Fidelibacterota bacterium | reverse complement strand
ATAAATACCTGCCCCGCGAAAGTGAACAATACTTTCTGGCTCGCATCTTAGCCTATACTCACATAGCAATTGCCATAATGATGATTGCCATTATGCCAGTTACCCTGGCTCATTCTACTGTCATGATCATGTTTATGGCAATCTTTGTTCTAAGCGTAGTATCCCTGATTACCATGCGTATGGGGTACCTTAAAGCAGTATCTCTGTTCTCCTATTCAGGAGTTGGGCTCATTGCTACAATTGCTATTTTTCAAAGACCCATTTACCAGAATTATGAAGTCTATACGCTGGTAACATTTCATATGTTTATCACTCTGGTAGCCTCATTACTCACCCATCAACGGATGTATACTTATTTCACAACCGGCATGGGCGTTTTTTATATTCTCGTGCTGCTTTTCGTAAGGGGGCTCCGGCTTACAACGCCCCTTAATCCACTTGAAATTGATGACTATATCATTGGAATCACCCTGCTTGTTGCCGCTGGATTTATCCTTAGAAGTACTCTCGATCGCCGCAGAAGTTTATTACAACTTGCCGAAAGTGAATCCCAACGAAACCTTGAACAATCCAAGGTGCTACAGGAAAGCCTGGAAAAGCAAGAGATCCTATTACATGAGGTTCATCACAGAGTAAAAAACAACCTTAATGTTGCCATTAGTCTACTTAACATGCAGATACGCACTCTGGATCAGTCAGATGCTGCCGTAGAGACTCTCCAAGACAGTATTGGTCGACTCAACTCCATGGCGCTGGTTCATGAACGCCTATATGCCGGCAACGATATCAAAGCCATTGAATTCAAACCCTATATTACTGCTATCCTCCATGCAGTCATGCGTTCCATGGAAAACCCCCGGATTAAATTTGTGATCAAGGTTGATGATAAGATCAATATTGAACTAGCGAAGGCCGTTCCCTGTGGTTTGATCATTAACGAGTTGATCACCAATGTCTATAAACACGCATTTCCTGCCGGAGCGGAAGGGCAAGCTGAAGTCAAGCTATCCTTGACTGCTGAAAATCAAGTAGTGCTGATCGTTAAGGACAGGGGTATTGGAATACCAGACCGCGATTTTTCAAATGGTCAATCCCTGGGGATGCATCTGGTTAACCTGCTAACCGAGCAGTTACTGGGAACCCTGGAAATTGACGGTACATCTGGAACCACAGTTAAGATCAGCTTCCCCCTCGCCCACCCTGCCGATTAGCCGGATCTAACAAACTGAAATGCAGGCCCTTTAATTGATTGAACCAGCGCAGTCAACATCAGATTATCAAAAAAAAGCCCTGACATCTGACTATCAGGGCTTTTTTTTGTAATTAAAAACGACTCCTATTTCAACAGGATCATTTTCCTTCCAGCAGAAAAGTTGTCCGCAGAAATCCGATAGAAATATACACCTGAACTCATTTCTGAGGCGTTGAACTGAACCGCATGGTTTCCGGCAGCTAAATGCTGACTGACCAGCGTCACCACTTCCTGCCCAAGGGCGTTGAAAATCACCAGATCAACATGACCAGCCCGGGGTAAGGCAAAATTGATCTGAGTGGCAGGATTGAAGGGATTAGGATAATTCTGACTCAAGGCATATTGTGATGGTACCACCCCAGCCGGTCCATCAATGCCCAGGACGATAACAGGTGAATACATACCACCATAATAGCCCAGATCAGCTCGTTGGGTGCCCAGGCCTTCATCACAATCAACGACAGCATCCAATGAATCCGGATGACCTGCATCAATGGCTATTGAATTAAGAGCCAGACCACAAGCAGTGGATGGCAGACGATACACATCTCCATAAGTTTCCTGGAACAACGGGTCTCCATCCAGACAACCCAGACCGTAATAGGATTCAGTTGCGGCCGAATCGATAATTGAGTAAGTGACCAGAGGCGTGCCCTCATTGATGTAGATCTCCGGCTTACTGTTGCCGTACATAATACTGTTGATCACCTCAGGCTGGGAAGCAGCATGCATCAAGCTGAAAGTTCCACCACCATTGGGGGCAATGTTATCAGCTGCTGTCATATTCACAATCTTAGGTGATGAATTATCAACAAAGATTCCACCGGCAAAGCCACTGGCTTCATTTTTTACTAGCAAAATATTGGTCATATCCGGTGCTGAGTTATCCAGAAAGATAGCACCACCGTCATTGGCTCCATTCTGGACAAACTGGAGTTTCCGCATCCTGGGACTGGCATTTTTAAGATACAAAGCACCACCGGCAGAGGTCATGATCTCAAGCCCAGTTGACAGAATCCGACCATTAATTTCAAATTTACAGTCTTCGAGCAGCGGGTTAGCATTTTCAATGTACATCGCGCCACCAAGGACCGCCCGATTTGAATAAAAGAAGGAGTGTTTCACCACCACATCATCTGAATTGTAGATCAGAACCGCGCCACCATTGGGATAGCTTGCTGCCAGCTTATCAGCATAATCAAAGCGGCAATTCTCAATAATTGATGCACCCGGATTGGTGTCATTTAGATTGTTGAATATTATACCGTGCCAGTCACTGCCTTGAAATTTGATATAATCACCATGGGCGTTTACATGGTCGCTTTCAGGACCGATAGCAATGAGGACACCTTCGACTTTGATCTCATAAGGACCTGAGATATGAACCTGATCAACAGTGTCCATGATCCGGAGCGTATCTCCCAGGGGAATGGTCACATCACCTTCAAGATAGATTTCTTCACAGTCCCAGATTCCTGAGACATCACCGGCATAGTGACAGGTTGGCAAAACAGAACCATCCCAACGGTTGGCAGCACCACCATAGGCACCTATATCTGAGAGTTCAGTCGCTAATCCAGCAGTGGCACAATCCAAAACGTAATCTGCAATGGTGGGATCACCAGCATCAATACCCGGTGAATCAAAGAAACTCCCACAAGCCACACTTTGAAGGTGATAATCATTGTTTGCGGCATCCCGAAAAACGGGGTCATAATTATGCAGATTTGTATTGGGTTCATCCTGCCCTACATAATTCCCCTGAACAATTGAATATGTATAGAGACCACCAGCTTGATAGTCAAGATTCGCACCATTATTATAGATAATACTATTATTAACATGGGTATCAACACTACCATTAATGATACCACCCCGACTTGTGGAATTATAATTATCTGCGATGGTACAATTGGTAATATTGGCATTGTTATTCGTATAAAACTTGAACCCACCACCATTGTTTTTGGCAATCAGGGTGTTCTGGATCTCAGAGGTATAGGTGGTCTGCCAATCAGTATCTGAATTAAAAAATAGACCGATGCCACTGTTCTCGAGAACTTCACAGTTTGACATGGTCACAATTGATTCGATTGAGACAAGACCGCCATTGTTCTCCTGGATCAAGGTTTTCTCAATTGTTAGTGTAGATGCATCTACCCGGATGCCATTGCCATTATTATTGATGATCTCACAGTCCAGCATGATCAGATCAGATGCCTCGGCAAAAACGACTGCCTGGCTGCCGTAAGAATTGGTGTTTCCCGTTATGCTTGAATTTGTGATCGCAACCTGTGAATTTTCAAACACCATTCCAGTCCCCTGAGTAACAAGCATATTGTTCATGGTGATATCTGAACCGATCAATTCAATAGCACCTGCATCAGTCAGGGTAACTCCATCATAATTACCACCGGAGTAGATGGCTACCAGACCATCCCAGACACATTCTTCAATCACGGTATTGGAGAGTTCTACTGATGATTTATACATGATCAGACCACCCCCAAAACGTCTATTAAGAATTAAACTGACTTCATCCAACCAACGCTCATAGGCATAAGAAACTTTACAATAATCCATGGATGATGGCTCCTGCCCTGTAGAATCCGTAGCGTGGAAAGTAATGCCATACCAGAATCCAGCGTAGTAGGGCCAGCTACTTACGAATCCCATAGAATCTGAATGGAAAAAGATACTATCAGTTTCAGTTCCTGCTGCGATCAGTTGGCCATAGACGTCAAACTGATATTCTCCAGTGAAGTGGACGTCTGTCCCGGCTTCAATGGTAAGTGTAGCTCCCAATGGAATATCAATATCGCCATTGACCTGGTAGGGTGAATTAGCCGCAGACCAGAGTCCACTTACAGAGCCGGTCTCTATTTGGGTTTGAGATAATACAAGGAGTGGCAGGAACAGGAAAAGCAACAGTGATTTGATTTTTTGCATGTGAGTACCTTAATTTGATAGCATTAAAATTGAATTTTGCTTATGAACTGATTGTAGTGTATTGTCAGATTATAGTCTGTTTTGCAAGCGGTCAGGCCTGACCACTGTGAGTGACTGGATCCATTTATTTTCTACGTTCATCGACTCAATTTGATTCGAAA
>JAOZSM010000053.1 GCA_029939675.1 Fidelibacterota bacterium | reverse complement strand
GGAAGTTTGGAAGTTTGGAAGTTTGGAAGTTTGGAAGTTTGGAAGTTTGGAAGTTTGGAAAATATAGCTGACTGGAGCTTGCAGTACAAACAGGGTCTAAATTATGTAACCGCGTAAGAGGAAGACAATGCCAAACACGGCGCTGACCAGGACTAGCTGAATAATTGAGCTCCTGATTCCCAAAGGTGCCGGTTCTTCAACATCAGTTTGTGACCCGGGCAAATAAAAATCTAAAGCGAATGAGAAGGTATCTGATACAGGATGCCCATCTACCCGCGCTGGATTCCAGTGAGAGAGCCTGACTGCTTCAATGGCAGCGTTAAATAACAACTCCGGACCGAGGGTTGCCGTAACATCCTGGGGGCGCCCATCCGCATCTATAATACATTTGATAATAACCGTACCTTCAAGTTGCAGTATCAGGGCAGTATCTGGATAAATAATGTTGCTGCGGATAGCAGCAAAACCTCCCAGAGGCTGAGGTAGATCCATGTAAACAATAGGGGCATAATGTCTTTGGGTCGTTGACATATCTGATAGATCCTGGGAATAGTTTGGTCTGACCCAGGTAAGTAATAGCATGACCATTGTTGCAAGTGTGCGCAATCCACCCGTTGACATGATCCAGTGATGATCCAGCAGGTGCTTGAGACACTTTGATCGATTCCTGAGATGAGTAAAACTATCCAATATTATTAGCCCTAAGCTTTCAGCATAAGCATCTGTGCATAGTGTCTCTACAATGTAATATGACGTGAATCTTGGTTTTCATGCTACCGATAGTTTATAGGGACTTTCAGGTCTTCTAATTCGGGGGTCAGTGACCCCCGAATCACCTCTGCGTAATTTTGTTAAAACATCTTTAACCTCTTTACCCATCACTTTTGTACTTAGCATGCACAGCATACAATGTTCCCTATAAGTATCTTTTTTTGAAGTTAATCTAGGCTAGGCAGTTCTATTTCAAACAAAATTGTCACTCCAAATTAAACAAGTTGATAATCAAGGTTTGTATTTCATATTTGTCCCTATGAATTACAAACTCACTCTCATCATCACATTCCTGATCCTACTGGCTTCATCCCTGCTGGCAGACCAAAGTATCCACGGTTTTGTCCGGGATGATCAAACTGGAGAACCCCTCCCCTATGCGAACATTATTCTGCCTGATTTAAATCGGGGAGGTGTCTCGAATGTGGACGGATATTTTGTGATCAGTGATCTCCCCGTCGGTTCCCATACTTTAATTATTTCTATTATTGGCTATGCTAATCATATCCAATCCATTCAATTGCCCCAGGATTTCAATCTGCGACTGGATATTCGCCTGAATCAGGAGATTATTGAAGGTCAGTCCATTGAGGTCAGTGCTGAGCGTGAGAAGTTCAAAGAACTGATCTCAACCAGCACCGTCACCCTGGATCGCCGGGCTATTGAAGTGGCTCCCTCTTTCGTGGAAGCTGATGTTTTTCGTGCTTTGCAACTTTTACCGGGTGTGCAGTCGCTAAACGACTTCTCTTCAGCGCTATATGTGCGTGGTTCCACACCCGATCAAAACCTGATTATGCTGGATGGAATTACCGTATATAATCCGATGCACCTGGGTGGGATCTTTTCCACCTTCAATACGGATGCTATCAAAGAGGCTGAATTCCATGCCGGCGGGTTCCCGGCCCAGTATGGTGGACGACTCGGATCTATTCTTAACATCATTAATCGGGAAGGCAACACTGAAGAGATCACCGGAAGTGCCAATATCTCGCTCATCTCCAGCAAATTATTAGTTGAAGGTCCCCTGCCAACCGGTGATTCAGAGCTTTTAAAAGGATCCTGGATGATTGCCGGGCGGCGGACCTATTTCGACATCATAGCTAATGCGGGCTGGAAGTATCTGATAAAACCAAATCTGGATGAGTGGGAACGAAGCAATGCGCCAGATGAGATCATTCCCTACTACTTCTACGATTTCCAGGGGAAGGTGAATCTGGATATTGGGAGTGATCATCGGTTGACCTGGAGTTCCTTTTACGGTGATGATGTCCTGGACTGGCAGTATGAAGACAACTATTCATCAGATGATTGGTACGATGACGGGTACCAGCCTACAGACAATTACTACTATGAAGGAAGTGAAAAGAGTGTCTTTGACTGGCATTGGGGGAATTTCACCAACAGTCTGACCTGGCGCTGGATTGTCAATCCAAAATTAATTGCCAAAACCTTTGTGGCCAATAGCCGGTTCCGATTTGAGGTCAATTTTGACTATGAGGATGAAGATTATAACCATAGTGACCATGATACCAGCAGTTCACAATCATCATATGGATTCGACCTTTTTGACCGCATCAATGACCAAAGTTTCGAAACATCGCTGACCTGGCTGCCCAGTGATGCTCACAAAGTGACCGGCGGTTTTCAAAGCAAACAGGTTAATTTCAATCTGGGAATGATCATTGGTTTTGAGGAATCATATAATGCTGACACTCCTGAGATCTACATCGATACCTTGATGTGGATGGAATCTCAACCCACGGAGTCGGCTTTTTACATCCAGGATCAATGGGAAATCAATCCTTTATTATCCCTACAGACCGGTATCCGAGTTGCCAATTATTCCCTGCATGATACCACTTATTTTGAACCTAGACTGGGTCTGAAATATTTTCTTTCAGAGAATCTATCATTAAAAGCATCCATCGGTCGCTACCATCAATTCTTGACTGTGGCCAATCCGCCAGATGAGAACCTGCGGTTTTTGGATATCTGGTTTGGAGTACCTGAAGATCGCGCCGCTCCTCGCTCAGATCATTTTATTCTGGGTGCTGAGTATTTAACCGATTCTGATATCCTGATCCGGACTGAGACCTATCATAAATCTTTTGATAATCTATTAACTCTAAAGCCCACTGATTTGATCGCAATTGATGATGATGGCAACCTGCGTATCGACCCCTTTAATGAGTTCTGGGATACGGATGCCTACGCTGATGGTTTGGAGATCCTGGTAAAGAAATTATCTGGAAAAGTGCGGGGTTGGGCGGGTTATACTTATGCAATAACCCAGCGGAAGTATGCCGAGCAGGATTGGTATTTCCCAAAATATGATCGCACTCATACCTTAAATGTGGTAGCCGATTGGGCCTTGACTGAGGCGCTGCATTTCAGTACTGCGGTGACCTACTCCAGTGGGAATCCTTACACGGCAGTGATTGGAAGATCAGAAAACTGGCGTGATCAAACCTGGTCGCTTGATAATTCCTGGTGGGCTCAACAGAGTTTCCTGTATGGAGAAAAGCATGCAGAACGATATCCCGGTTATTTTAGATGGGATGTCAGCTTTAAAAAGCGCAAACCCTTCCTCAACGGGACCAGGGAGTGGTACTTTCAGATTCTTAATGTGACCAACCATCTGAATATCTTTAGTTATATCTATCAGAACCGGGGTGAGTATGATTACCAAACCGGGGAGTATATAAATAGGGGAGTTCAGCGAGCCGGTATCCCCATGTTTCCCTTTTTTCCAACTTTCGGGGTGAAATTTGAATTCTAGAGCTAAGCAACCACGGATTACACTGATTTCACGGATTAAGAACTCCTTGAAGCCAACCGCTAATTTCGCGAATTTCACGAAGGGATCTGTGAAACGCATTGCGAATCCTAGATTAAAGCAACCACGGATTATACTGATTTCACGGATTAAGAACTTTTTTGAGGAAACCGCTAATTTCGCGAATTCTATCCGTCATCCAGAACACGTCGAATCCGCTCGGTGTGACGAAAACAGGACACACTCTATGAAAATAGTCTTCAGGTATATCACTATTTCGATTTTATTCATGCTCCTTATCTCCTGCGGGAATTGGGGTTGGGAATCCATTGAGACTGACAATGAAGAGCAGTTAAATGTTTTTGGACTCATTAGTCTGGATGATTCTCTGGAGAGTTTTATCGTTGTTCATAAAACACTGGATACAGCTGGTCCCGATGAGATAGACGTGGGATCGGATACCATTTTCTACCAGGTATGGGAATGGTTTAACGAGGATATCGGTCAATCTGAATTTGATACGGTCTGGTATGATCCTCCCTGGATCAAAACCCGATATGAATCTAGATATGTTGTAAAAGATGCCACAGTGACTCTTTCTGATGGAACTCATAACTATCAATTTATACGGGCGCCCGCTGAGGAGACTAACGATGAATATCGTTATTATAACGATGTATTCAGTGACCCGGCCATCTATCTAAATACAGACCTGAGCTTTGTTCCCCAACCGGAAACTGATTATACTTTAGAAATTACTACACCTGATGGAATGTCCTTATCGGGTTCAGTCCGTACCCCCAGAAAACCGCAGATTATTGAACAGGATCTGCCTGATACACTCTCACTCAAGCAAACTTTTGAGGTAAGCTGGAACTCTGGTGGCGATTATTCAGCTACACTTTCCACTGGTTCACAAGGCAGTTGGGAATACTACATCTGCGGTATAGATCAATTTGGGATCATGGAAGCTGGAGATACCACCTGGAACTCCAGTTTGAATTCATGGTGCTATGAGGAGGAGTATGATCCTGAGACTAATGCTATTATGACTATTCGTCTGCGCTTTATGGATGATAATTACTACAAATATTTTTTAGCAACAGATGATGATGCGGCTGAGATTTCCAATTTTCTTATCGGCGAAGGCGGCATTGGCAATGCTTATGGAGTAGAGGGTGGTTTTGGGGTTTTGGGGGCGATCAGCACCGATTGGACCCAGAGGATCGCAATACCCTGATCCAGAAAATCAAATGCCCCGGAGTAATCCAGGGCATTGATACAGGGAGGAAGTTCCCATTACAGGGAACAACATTTATTAAGAATTACCAGCGACCATTTCCCCTGCGATTCCCTCGATTACCGTTGCCGCCCGAGTTCCCACCCATGCGACCATTACGCCGATTTGCCTGTCTCTCACCATTTCCAAAATTATGCTGATCAAAGATCAGTTGTTGGTCCGCAGTCAGTAAATTGCGAATCTGATCTCGATGTCCATTCATAATAAGATCAATGGCTGTTTCAAATTCTGCAATGGAAGCCTCCAACTCAGCAATTCGGACAGCATCAGGATTGGCAGTACGATTTAATTGTCTCAGTTCCAACTCTAGTGTTCGCGTATTCTGACGAATCTCCATCATTGCAGGCTGCATAGTATCACGTAGTTCGGTAATCTGCTGCATCTGCTCTGTGGTCAGATTTAGACTTTCATCCCAGGTCATCATCCGACCACCACCACGGCGACCTTGAGCAAAAATCAAGGAAGTTGCCAGAAGGATCATTAGGAATATTTTGTATTTCATGTTTTTTTCCTTTTATTAATTATTAAAATTTATGCCGATACTGTAATTCATACTCGTGTAATCATACAAAGGATCATTGGATTGGTTGTTGACCCAGCCAGCTCCCAAGACTAATTCAAGGTCTGAGAGCCCTGGATAGCGGGTCAGCATCCAATTTTTGGTCCACTGCAGTTGAAGACTATTACGCGTGTCCTCACGATCGAATCCCAGGTTAACAAATTCTTCATCAACAAGTGTGTAGTTCATGACTTGAAAATCAAAAAGATAGACGGGTACATCAAGATAAGATTTCAGACGATAAGAATGAGTAAACTTAAAACTATTGTTTGAGTTGAGCCGATAAAGCGTTCTCAGAGAAGATGCAGGTCCTTCCCACCGAAATCTATCAGTAAAAGGATTATCCAAACCATCTTGAAGGTTAAATAGATCAGCTTCTTCATTTAACAAGGTTTGGGTACTCAACCAGAGGGTAAGTCCCAGCTTGGATCCCAATGACTGACTCAACCTCAACTCTGTTGCGAGAAGCGTATTGCTTGGAATATCACTCACCTCTATGACGCTGATATTGCGACCGCGACCAGAAAGTTGGGATTGAGACCAGAAATCCTGAACCGCCAACGATGAGCGAAGATTTAGGGATGTTTTGGTCCTAAATGAGTGGTTATATGTAGCATATACCTCATGCTCAGAATTGGAAGCTTCAGCTACTTCATCAAATTTCTTCAGATTAAGGTCATAGCCTGCTATAATTACCTGACTCGTTTTAAAATAGTATTTCCATTTTAGATACAGACCATATCCTGAGCTATTATAGTAGCTATATTGATCTTGATATCGGTTTAAATATGCATGCAAACCAGCAAAGAATTGATTGTCTTTGATCTCCAGATAACGCAATTGGAGGCCAAATTCACCCTGACTGGATGAATATTCAGAAAAAGGATAGATCTGAGAGTGAGAGAGATCCAGATAAGCACGTGAATTATCCGATATTACAGAGCTAAGAGTTAAGACAGTGCTAGTATATGAGGCATTTTCAACCAATCTACTACCCAGTAAATAGTCAGCAGTACCGGTGCTATTGTTCAAATCAAAATAGATTTCCTGGGCTGAAAGTGAGCTAATCCCGATGATTATCCAGGAAGAGAGCAGGAATCGAGTCATCATTTTTCCAGTCTTCATCTGTAGTTTGCTCCCTGGTTGAATTGAGTTTCCGACTGGATCGAATCCAGAGTCACAATTGGTCCACCCTCTCTTTGCCAGTAGTATACTTCATTCATGATGCGAGTAAATAGCTTTAACTCTTCACTACTATCTGATGAATGAAAAGCAGCCTTCATCCGGGCGGCTAATTCTGCTCTTCTTAGTTCTCTATTCACAGTCGGGGTCCTTAAAGAAATTGCAGGGGAGGAATTGGTCCTCCCCTGCTATCCTACTTAATTATCGTGTAATAAGTGCTTGTGTACGCGCCTGGGCAGGTTCAGGAAGGGTGATACAGTCACCGCCACCGGTGCCATCACCAGGTCCGTTACCGCCATTGCCAGATCCAGGTCCATTACCAGGTCCATTACCAGAACCATTACCGGATCCATCGCCAGGGCCATTGCCACTGTTCCCACCATTGCCGCCAAAACCTGCACCACTACCATCCTGTGGTCTAACATAGTCTTCATCGGCATAGTTTGGGATGCCATCACCATCTTCATCTGGTGCTAAATCGTTGAAACCATCACCATCTTCATCAATAAATTCTCCAGGACCATTGCCCCACTGACCACCGGTCTGGGCATATACTGGATTAGCAATCGCGAACATACTCACGGCTGCAATCATCATCATTACTGTTAAGAGTTGCTTTTTCATTTCATGTCTCCTTTTCTATTTATTTTTGTCATGTTCTCAAAAAAGCTGCCCTCTATAGTCCAATTGCTGTGCCAGATTTTCCGACAATAATATCACCACAGCATTAAATATTGTTTATACACGACTTATAAGTGTTAATTCAAATATTTGCGAACACTAATTATTAATACTAGCTCGACAAGTCAGGTGGAATTCGACAGATTTGTCGAGAAATAATCAGATTATACATGAAGTGCTTGGGGAAATGCTAGGCGAGGATACGAATCCTCGCTTGGATAATCATATGGATATATTTGCTACTTGAGCTGATATTTCTGGAGTTTATAGCGGAGGACCCGCTCACTGATTCCTAGACGGCGAGCACACTCACTCTGATTACCATTAGATTCTACCAGGGTCTTGCTGATCAATTCGGCTTCCATATTTACAATCGAGTCTTTGAGATTACTCCCCGTAACCTGGCCGCGTTTTGCAGTCTGGAGCGGTAGATCCTGAGGATTAATTTCCGGTCCCATGGTCAACAAAACAGCTCGCTCTATCATATTCCCTAATTCTCGGACATTTCCCGGGAAGTGATAGGTCCTAATATGTTTGAGTGCTTCCGAAGAAAATTTTAAATCCGGGCGATTTTCCCGGGTAGCAAACCGACTTAGAAAGAATTCAGCCAAAAGCTCAATATCTTCTGGCCGCTCTCGTAGTGGTGGAATATGCAGATCAATCACATTTAATCGATAATAGAGATCCTCCCGAAACTCGCCAATTTCGACAGCATGTTCAAGATCAACATTAGTGGCGGCCAAAATTCGAACATCTGACTTCAGGACCTTATTCTGACCAATTCGTTGAAATTCGCCACTTTGTAAAAACCGTAGAAGCTTGGTTTGCATCTCCATGGGCAGATCGCCGATTTCATCTAAAAAGAGCGTGCCCTGGTGGGCTTCTTCAAAACGTCCGATTCGGGCTGCGGTAGCTCCGGTAAAGGCTCCCTTCTCATGCCCGAAAAGCTCACTCTCGATTAGATGGCTGGGTAAAGCAGCACAATTAACAGCCACCATACCTTGTTTACCTCTTGAAGAATGCTTATGGATAAACTCCGCTAAAACTTCCTTGCCAACCCCTGTCTCACCGGTAATCAGGATGGTTGCCTGACTACCTGCAACTCTGACTGCCTGTTCCAGAATCCGGAGCATAATGGGATCTTTGGCCAGAAAATCATCTAAATCAATTTCTTCAATTGGAGGTTTCACCTGTTGAGCTTGTTTTTTATTTTCAAGATGTTCTTCAATATCTTTAAGTAGTGCTTCCAACTGATCAAGATCCACGGGTTTGGTCAAAAAATCCCATGCGCCAGCCTTCATGGTATTGACGGCGATATCCACAGTCCCAAAAGCAGTGATAAGAACCAGAACGACACCTGGATGCCGGGATTTGACTTCCAGCAGCAGGTCGGCTCCGGTCATGTAGGGCATCTTATAATCAGAGAGTACAATATCAACCGGGTTAGAATACATATAAGCCAGAGCAGTCTGCGCAGAATCAGCAGTAGCAACATTGTAACCTATCTTTTTAAGAAAGCCAGCCAGAGAATCTCGCTGCAATTGTTCATCATCAACGATTAATATTTTTGTCATTGTTTCACCGGTAAATTAATTTCGAATTTACTGCCCGTGCCTGGATCACTTTGCACCTCAATGGTCCCATAGTGATCCGCAATAATCTTATGTGTTAAGGCTAATCCAACACCTGTTCCCATATCTTTTGTAGTATAATATAGATCAAAGATCCGGCTTAATTCCTGTTCTTCGATGCCTGAACCACTATCCCTGATAACAATCTGCACCATACTGCCATTAAGAGCTGTAGTAAGGGAGACAGTATCGTCCTGGCCGCAGGCATCAATTGCATTTTTGACCAGATTGGAGATGGCTTGTTGGAGATATTCAGAATCCGCCTCAATAGCGAGTTCAGGTGATTCTACAAAAAGGTGCACCTGTTTTTTCTGAGCTTGGGATTGGTATAGATCTATAATTTTATTCAGTAAAGTATGGACTTCTATTTTGGCAAACTTGAGCGGTGTCGGCCTGGTGTACTCTAAAAAATCTTGAAGTGAATTATTGATTCTGCCGATCTCTGAAACCATGGTCCCGGTCATCGTTTGATAGTCATCTGGATCAGCCTGGGGTACAAATTCGCGCTTCAAACGTTGGGCTACAATTCCAATAGCATTCAAAGGGTTGCGAATCTCATGGGCTACCCCGGCAGCTAACTCACCCATGGCTGCCTGCTTTTCTCTAAGACGATTCAATTTTTCCAGATGATAGACTTCTGCTTCAATGCGCTTCTTCTCTTTCACAAGTAAAGCGGCATTCTGACGCGTCAGTAAAAAGATCAGGGTCACAAACGCCAGAATGGTCAGGAGAGTAGAACGAATCAGGATTTGAATGATAATCTGACCCCGGAGACTCAGAAGCGTATCGGCATTGAACCCAATCCGAACTTCGCCAAAACTTGAGTTAAAGAATACGGGGCGTACTACTTCCAGAAGACTGGTATCGCCCTTGGTCACCTGGTACAAAATGTCCTCAAGAGGTTCTCTGTCCCAGCTTTGATCCACCACAGTACCTAGTTTAGAAACATAATAGGGTTCCTGGTCATCAACCGTCAATTTAAGGTATTGCAGACCCTTGACCTGCAGTAGATCCTCCAGAGCAGTCTCAATGGCAGTGAGATATTTAAAATCTGCCTCATCGCTCACAGATAAATGACAGGCTAAAGCCCCACCGCGATCCCGGGCAATAGCCACCAGAAAGCGGGTCTCTTCCTCGCGTCCAGTTTGTCTGCCAACATCATCTTCTCGAATTTCCCGATCAACTCCAACAATCACCAGATCCTGTTCACGATTAAAAATTGGCTGCAAATGTCTAAGAGCCCATTTCCCTTCAGCGTAGCTGTTCACCTGCATGCGACTGGGATCTTTGACCACCGTATGTTCTACCTGTCCCTGTTTATCAAAAATGATCACTTTCAGGATATTTACGTCATTGACCAGCTCATCCAGGCGATCAGTACCAAGATCCTTTTCAGCATCCACTTTGTTAAGAATACTCAATACATCAATGGCATGATCGATGTAGGATTGTTTGATCTCCTCTGTGAGATATGCCTGTCCACTACCACTTTGAGCGATAACAGCTGCAGTCATAGCTGCCTGATCCTGAATTAGTTGCAGGAGATCACGATAACGGGAACGGTACTCGAGATAACTGGAAACAGTCAGTACGATCAGTACCACCAGGTAAAGTGCAGTATACCAGGGTTTAAGTTTGAGTAATTTTTGGACGGCTGTTAACATGCTCAGCAAATTGAACCTCTGTAGCAATATATATCAACTCCTAATTTGCCTTATTAAGAACCTATACCCTTATTCCAATTGCCCGGGTTTTCGATGATAAATTTCTTTATTCGATAGTATTCAGCCTCAAAAAATGCCCCGGAAGAACCGGGGCATTACATAAACATTAATATATAAGGAATAGGCTCTGTCCCTCGACTCCGCTCGGGATGACGAGAGAGAGACAAGCACAATCTATCTACTTACCGCCAACCCTCAAGCGGTTCATCGCCCGCTTTAAGGCAACTTCAGCACGTGCCTCATCAATTGATTCTTCATGCTTCTGATTGAGGTGCTCCTTAGCACGATCATAAGCCTGTTGGGCTCTTCCCAGATCAATATCTGCTTTCGGTTCTGCTGATTCAACCAGCAGTTGAACACCATTTTCAGTAATCTCTGCAAAGCCCTGGGTGGCTGCGTAGGTGGCCTCGACGGAGCCTTTGACTACCTTGATCTCACCAATATCCAAAGCCATAATAGAAGCCGTATGTCCGGCCATCACACCAAAAGCACCGTCAACTCCTGGAGCGCGCAGATAATCTACAGCCCCTTCGTCAAAGACCTGGGTGGGTGTAATAATCTCAAGCTGAAATTGGGCTGCCATGGTGTCTTACCCCATTTTCTTCGCTGCAGCGATTACTTCATCAATATTACCTTTGTACATAAAGGCGTTTTCTGGATACTTGTCCATATCGCCAGCCAGAATTGCTTCAAAACCGGTAATGGAATCTTCCAGGGAAACATATTTACCTTCTGTTCCAGTAAATGCTTCAGCTACAAAGAAGGGCTGTGAAAAGAATTTCTGCATGCGACGAGCACGGTTCACTGTGTTCTTATCATCATCAGATAATTCATCCATACCCAGAATAGCAATAATATCCTGCAGATCTTTATACTTTTGGAGGACAACTTTTACTTCCTGAGCCACATTATAGTGACGATCACCTACAACCCGGGGATCCAGGATTCGTGAAGTTGATGACAGTGGATCCACAGCCGGATAAATACCCAGCTCAGCAATACTTCTTTCAAGTACTGTGGTTGCATCCAGGTGAGCAAATGTCGTTGCAGGAGCAGGATCTGTTAAATCATCAGCTGGTACATAGATAGCCTGCACTGAGGTCACAGAACCTTTTTTGGTTGATGTGATACGTTCCTGAAGGTCACCCATCTCAGTTGATAGAGTTGGTTGGTAACCCACAGCAGAAGGCATCCGACCCAGCAGAGCTGATACTTCAGAACCGGCCTGAGTAAAACGGAAAATATTATCCACAAAAAGGAGTACGTCTTTACCTTCAACATCGCGGAAATATTCAGCCATTGTCAGTCCGGATAAAGCCACACGGAGGCGAGCCCCTGGTGGTTCATTCATCTGACCAAAGACCATGGCCGTTTTTTCAATAACCCCTGATTCGGTCATTTCCAGATAGAGATCGTTACCTTCACGGGTACGTTCACCTACACCAGAGAAAACTGAATAACCACCATGTTCGGTAGCAATGTTTCGGATAAGTTCCTGGATCAGAACGGTTTTACCAACACCTGCCCCACCAAACAAACCTGTCTTACCACCTTTGGAATAGGGCTCCAGCAGGTCAACAACTTTGATTCCAGTTTCTAGAATCTCACTTGCAGTGGTCAGGTCTTCCTGTTTTGGCGGATCGCGATGAATCGGTAGGCGGTCAACTTTCGGAGCTTCTTTGCCATCAATAACATTACCAACGACATCAAACATCCGTCCCAGCGTTTCCGGTCCAACGGGAACGGTAATAGGAGTACCAACATCAGTAACTTTGGTTCCACGGGTCAATCCATCAGTTGAGTCCATTGCAATGGTACGCACAACATTTTCACCCAGATGCTGGGCAACTTCCAATACCAGTAATCCCTCTTCACGTTCAATATTCAGCGCATTTAAAACTTCTGGTAGTTGACCGTCTTCAAACACAACGTCAACCACAGCACCCATGATCTGAACGACTTTTCCTTGCTTTGCCATCGTATGAATTATCCTCTTATTCCACTAAAGCTTCGGCACCACTCACAACTTCCAAAATCTCAGTGGTAATTGCAGCTTGACGTGCCTTATTGTATTCCAGACGGAGTCTATCAATAAGATCTCCGGCGTTCTCAGTAGCGGCTTCCATGGAGGTCATTCGCGCAGCCTGCTCTGAGGCATTTGACTCCAATAAAAAGCGCCACATCTGTACATTTAAATGACGGGGGATCAATGCAGTGACCACCTCGCCCTTGGAAGGCTCAAACAGATAATCCTGATTAATCTTCTCATCATCTTCCTCAAGAACCAGGGGTAAATAATGGAATTCTTCGATCTTCTGTTGAGCAACATTTTTGAATTGATTATAGATCACACGTACATCGTCGTACTCACCGGCCAGATAACGACTGGTCACAGCCTCAGCTATCTTGACTGCATGGCTGAAGTTGAGTTCATTCCAAAAATCAGCATAATGTTCAACAATATCATAACCGCGTTTGTTGAAGAACTCATACCCTTTGCGACCGATACAGATCAGTTGCGACCGATCTTTGCCGGCTTCATCAATGATAGCACGAGCCTGTTTAAGAATGTTAGTGTTAAAACTACCACATAAGCCCCGATCCGAAGTAAAAACCACAAAGGCTTTTTTCCGGGCTGGCCGCATGTTGAGCAGTTGATGTGTATTGCGATCAATATCCGGTAGTAGATGTTTCAGAACACCGTTGATGCGACCGGCATAGGGTCTGGCCTGTTCCATGTTGCTCTGGGCCCGACGTAATTTCGCCGCAGCCACCAGCTTCATGGCCCGGGTAACCTGCCTGATGCTTTCAATTGTGCCAATTCGTTTCCGAATGTCTTTTAAATTCGCCATAGCGATCCCGTGTTAAGCTGCAAATCCTTTAACAAAATCCGTAACCGTCTTGTCCAGAGCAGTATCGATCTCATCGCTTAGTTTGCCTTCTTTGGCAATTTTCTTCAGTAAGTCAGGCTGGGTAGCATCCATATAGTTCAGGAACTCCGTTTCGAAACGTCTGATCTCAGCTGGTGCAATCCCATCCAAATATCCGCGTGAAGCAGCATAAAAGATAGAGATCTGTTTTTCAGTAGACATGGGTACAAACTGATTCTGTTTGAGAATTTCGTACAGAATTTCACCACGGGTCAACTGTTTTTTAGTAGCTGCATCAAGGTCAGAACCAAACTGGGCAAAAGCCGCCAGTTCACGGTACTGAGCCAGATCCAGACGCATACCACCGGCAACCTTCTTCATGGCTCCCACCTGGGCATTTCCACCCACACGCGATACCGAGATACCCACGTTCAAGGCAGGACGTTGCCCACTATTGAAGAGATCGGTTTCAAGGAAGATCTGACCATCAGTAATGGAGATCACATTGGTGGGAATATATGCAGATACATCACCCATCTGAGTTTCAATGATGGGCAGGGCAGTTAAGGAACCGCCGCCAAGATCAGCACTCAATTTGGATGAACGTTCCAGCAAACGACTATGGAGATAAAATACATCACCAGGATAGGCTTCACGACCAGGAGGTCTTCTTAGTAAGAGGGACATCTGACGATAAGCCACAGCGTGCTTGGAAAGATCATCATATATGATCAAGGCATGCTGACCCTTATCTCTAAAATATTCTCCAAGGGTAGCCCCTGTGTAAGGTGCCAGAAACTGCAATGGTGCAGGATCAGAAGCGTTAGCTGCAACTATGGTTGTGTAATCCATGGCGCCCTGAGCTTCTAATTCAGCCACCACACGGGCAACTGTAGAGGCCTTCTGTCCAATGGCTACATAAATACAGAAAACCGGTTCATCGGGAGAATTGGGATCGTGAGTTGATTTCTGGTTAACAATAGTATCCAGAGCTACAGCGGTTTTCCCGGTCTGGCGGTCGCCAATGATCAATTCACGCTGACCACGACCGATGGGAATCATACTATCAATCGCTTTGATACCTGTTTGCAAAGGCTGGTTCACGGGGCTACGAGCTAAAACACCCAGGGCCTTACGTTCAACGGGCATGGTCTGCTCAGCCTTAATCTCACCTTTGCCATCCATGGGAGTACCAATCGGGCTGACTACCCGACCAACAATGGCGGCACCAACACCAACCGAAACGACCTTGCCGGTACGTTTGGCTTGATCACCTTCTTTAACCAGGCTGGTATTACCGAAGAGTACTAGTCCAACCTCGTCTTCTTCCAGGTTCATGGCCATACCAACAACACCGTTGGGCAGCTCAATCAACTCGGAGGCCATAACATTTTCCAGTCCACTTACCCGGGCAATACCGTCACCAACCATGATAACTTCGCCAATCTCGGCAACGTCAATGGAGAGATCCAGTTTACCCAGTTCTTCCTGGAGTAATTTTGTGATTTCGTCTGTTCGAATATCTGTCATATTCCTGTATTCCTTTAGGACTGGATCAGAGTTTGCCTGATCCGAGCGAGTTTACTGGACAACGATGCATCCAAAATGGTATTACCAACTCGTAATGTTAAACCACCCAGGATGTCCGCCTTTACTTCAGCAGTAAAATCGGCCTTCCAGGATGTGACTGACTGGACAACATGGTGAATGCGCTCCACTGTTCCAGCAGAAAGTTCACCGATACTGACGGCATGCACCTTGACCTGGCCACTGCGCTGATAAAAGGCAGTCTCCAGACTCTTGATGATCATACCCAGCAATTTCATATCCCGTTCTTCACCCAACTGAGCCACGAAGGCCTGATTAATAGGATGCAGGTCAGGATAGACCTTAGCCAGCAATGCGATCTTTTCCGGGGCTTTTACTCTGGTTGAGGCGAGAAAAGCTTTGAGCGCCGGCTCCCGTCGATAGCTGGTATAAAAAACCTGCATGGAGCGATAAACCGGTTCCAGAGCAGCTTTCTTTTCAGCGATCTTGAGCAGCAGATTGGCGTACTGACGACTTTTTGCTGATGTGCGCATTAATTTTGTCCGTAATCCTTGAGAGCATCCTCTATAAGACGCTCATTATCTTCTCGTGATAGAGATTTTACAATGATCTTTTCGGCAGCAGCCATTGAGATATCCACGATCTGGGTGCGAATCTCTGAGATGGCTTTATCACGTTCCGCAGTGATCTGGGCTTCGGCTTGTTTCAGAATACCGGCAGATTTATCCTGAGCTTCATTGAGAATCTCAGTTTTCATCCGCTCAGCGGTTTCCTTACCAGCAGCAACGATCTCCTGGGCTTCCTGCCTGGCTTTCGCTACCATAGCTTCGTATTCAACAGCGACATTGTCAGCTTCTTTACGGGCGGCTTCAGCTTTTTCCAGAGACTCACGAATAAAATTTTCGCGATCTTCCAGGGCTTTGATCATCGGTTTCCAGGCTTTTGTCCC
>JAOZSM010000249.1 GCA_029939675.1 Fidelibacterota bacterium | reverse complement strand
CTTAAGTCGTGGGTTGCTGATACTTTTATAAGGCTATCAACGGTTTTATTATTGAGTTTAAAGACAGACACTAAGAACCATACTTTTGTGTTTTGCACTAGTTGAATATCAAGGTTCTAAAATCACAACATTGTCGATGGTGAGCTTTCCTGACTCTTGAACGGCTTCATGAACACCAAAAGCGATTTCCACAATATCAATTGGTCTTCCATCATAGGCATAATAATCATAATCACCAAAATCTGTATAGCTGGTTGATCCCCGCTCTTTCATTTCCAGCTTATAACGTCCCTGATCTCCCAGGCTATTATCCAGGGACAATCTGAACCGGTACCAAACATCGGTCTCATAGGCTATTTGTGTAGTAATATTGTCACCATGCAAATGAGCTATGATATTCCCATCGTGAAAAAGAATTTCAGGACCCCAATCCAACCAGCCGTTACTGGCATGTGCTCTGAATCCCATATAGGAGTAATTATCTGCAAAAAGCAGATCGAATTGAGCAACTAGACTGGTATACTCTCCAATAGCAGCATGATCAAAGATATGGTAATACCACGCTGTCTGGCCAGTAGAACTGAGCTGCAGAACCCCATCCTGCAAACTTGTGAAGGCCGTTCCTCCCCATCCCGATAATTGTATATCCTGAAAAGTATAGAGCGAGATAATATTAGATGTTATCTGCCAATCCAAATTGAGGACTATCAATCCATAATCCTGAGAAAAGCTCTCGGTAGCCTCGGCCACCAATAGCTCCAGATCAGAGCTCCAAGCCTCAAGAGACATAACCCACCCACCTGAATCTTTCAGTCTTGTCCGAATTTCCAAAGGCAGGTCATCCCGCATTACATTCCAGGTACTATCGACTACACCTGTTCCTGAGGCACTGATGGACAGTCTGTCTGTGTAAGCGGATGGTAGCCAGGTAGAGTCTATGCGAAAGAGACCATTATCATATGTACTGGCCAAGTCAGACGAACATGTTTCACAATTCTCACAACTTAAAAACAACATGGTGGCTAAAATAATCACTAATATATTCACTGATCGCATAAATAATGCCCTTCGTATTATTGAATTACTAAGCCAGACCAGGTTATACCAATTATAAATCCAAATGTGACGAGTCGATTCAAAATATTTTCTATTCCGCTTCACCGGTATTAATCATTCCCAGTACCGAACACTGCTTTATGCACCAGATGAACCAGGGATGAATAGGTCTCATCAGTAGCGTTGGACATCCCCATTTCACAGGTTCTGGATGTGGAATAATGACCGGCTACTCCCGTCAATGATTTAACCTCTGCCCCCTCCCGCAAGGTGGCACTTTCTGTTAGTTCCGGCACCAGAAATCCCCGATCCCCGGCAAAGCCACAACAACTCACATTTTCCGGAATTATAGCTTCTCTGGAACAAGCACAAGCCACATCATGCATTTTCCCTTCCAAACCCATTTTGCGAGTTGAACAGGTTGGATGCAGAACGATCCGATCGATTTTGGTTTTGATATCCAACTGCGGGATAAGAGTATCATTCAGATATTCAATAATATCTATGATCTTTATTGATTTCCAGTGCTCCAGATCCGCCCCTTCCAGGATCGCATCATAGTGCTGCATCTTATAGGTACAGGGTGAAGTATCCACCACCACGGGTAAAGCGCCCTGTCTGGTAGTTTTCCATAGTGAGCGGGTGGTATTTTCTGCCATAAGCTTGTAAGCCTTGGTAAAACCTTTTGATGAATAGGGTGTCCCACAACATAACTCTTCAAGATGAGCAGGATAAATCGGATGAATACCAGCTTCCTGTAGTAAATCGATGAAGGCTTCAGCAGTGCTAAGATTTTGGGTCTCTCCTGGAGTCTTATTCATGCCACGATTCAGACAGGAAACAAAATAAACCACCTCCATCTTTTCATCATTATTCTTGATCTTGATGATAGGTAAGCCCTTCCCACCCGTAGGCATGTATTTATGCCAAACGGGGATCCGTCGACCACTCCAACGGTAAAGCCGCAGGGAGAATGCTGTGATCCGCTCACTCCCCAGGAATCTGACAAGAGGGGTGGCAATATTCAGCCCCATCCGGATCATCTCAACGACAAAGCTGAAGTAACGTACTGTCCACCAGGCAATGCGCCTACCGATCAACCCGTTCCGCTGCTGCCGAAAATGACGGGTAAGATCACCCGTATCAATACTTACGGGACACCCGGTTGCACATAAGCCATCAACAGCACAGGTATCGACACTCTCAAAAGCATAGTCCTTTAGTAGATCCTGGGCTGTCTCACGTTCTGTAAAATCACCTTGCTCTAACATCTTAATTTCCCGCCAGGTGGCAATACGCCGACGGGGAGTCATGCTCAGGTCCTGAGAAGGACACCAGGTTTCACAGAATCCGCATTCAATACATTTATCGACCACGGCTTCAACAGTGGGGGTTGGTTTTATATTCTTAAGATAGATCTCCGGATCATCATTAATGATCACACCAGGATTAAGTAACAGGTCAGGATCGACCAAAGCCTTCAGTTCCCGCATGATCTCAACAGCTACCGGACCCCATTCGGTCTCCAGAAAGGGTGCCATATTGCGACCGGTGCCGTGTTCAGCTTTTAGCGCCCCATCGTATTTTCCCACAGTCATTTCAACCACATCTTTGATAAAACGTTCGTACTGTTTTAAACCGGCTTCATCGCCAAAGGCCTGTGAGATAACAAAGTGTAAATTACCATCTTTAGCGTGGCCAAAGATAATGGCATCGGTATAGCCATGCTTTTTAAAGAGTTCTTGCAGATTAAGGGTAGCATCAGCCAGGTCTTTCAGTCGAAAACAAACATCCTCAATAATTACTGTGGTTCCTGATTTCCGCACTGCACCCACTGCCGGGAATAAGCCCTTGCGAATCTTCCAGTACAGCAGACGGGTAGTTTCATCCTCAGTAAATTGAGCGGGGTGAACCAGTTTGGCTTTTTTCAGTGCTTTGAGCCCTGCTTTTACTTTTTCTACAAGTTTCTCAGGAAGGGGGGCTTGAAACTCACAGAGTATTGCCGCTGCTGCTGCGGGAAGTGTCTTGATCTCTGTCGGCATCCCAGTTTCATTCTCGATGGATCTAAGGGCGGCTCGATCCATAAGTTCCAGGGCTTCAGCTCCGGCTTTCTGAAGCGGGATAACCGTTTCAGTAGCTGACCGGATATCTTCAAAAAAGAGCAATGCAGTCGATTTGTGGGGATCATCGGGCAGGGTCTTTAAGCGTACTTTCGAAATAAAGCCCAGGGTGCCCTCTGAACCTACCAACAGATGCGCCAGAATATCAATGGGCTTTTCATAGTCAATCAGAGCATTTAGCGAATATCCCTGGGTATTCTTACGCGTATATTTATCCCGAACCCGTCCATAGAGTTGTTCATCAGCGAGAATCCGCTCTCTCAGCTTAAGTAGCCCAGTATAGATCTCCGGTGCTTGTTTCTGAAGCTGATCATCCGCATCCTGTTCCAAAGTATCGTAGGTTTGGCCATTGGGCAGAATGAATCTTACAGAATCCAGTGTATGGTAGGCATTATCCTTGACTCCGCAGCACATTCCGCTGGCATTATTGGCAATAATACCACCGATCATGGCCGCATCAAGTGAGGCAGGATCAGGTCCAATTTTCTGACCATAGGGCGCCAGGCGTCGATTGACATTGCTACCAATTAAACCCGGTTCCAATTGAATGGTTTTGCGCTCTTTATCGAATAAGAATGCCTGCCATTTGCGACTGACTTCCACCAAAATGCCATCAGTGATGGATTGTCCGGACAGTGAGGTTCCAGCAGCTCTAAAAACCAGAGGAACCTTGACCTGTTGAGAATAGGCAAACAGATCTATGATCTCCTGCTCATTTTCAGGTTGGACCACTACCTCAGGGATAAGTCGGTAAAAGCTGGCATCTCTGGCATAACTATGCCGATCAATCAGCCGGCCCTTGATCCGATCTTCTGGTAAAATATTTTTCAGATCTTCAATAATTGACATGGTTCCCTCTAATTATTTCAAGTCTTCAGGTTTTGTAAAATCTATCTTTTCCCCAATTCTTAGGGTTATTGATAATGTAATATCGGATGCGTTTTAATGATCGGTCATCACGTATTACATGATCATAAAATCGTGGTTGCCATCCAAAATCGGTTTCGATTTTTCGGGCATTTTGGGTAACAACCGATTTGTATGAACCGATAATGGACGATATGCTGTTTTGACCCTGGTTTTGAAATCTGTTGGTTCCAATATTGGGTTTTTTTTGTGACCGTTGTTGCGTTTGTTGTTGCGTTTGTTGTTGCGTTTGTTGTTGCGTTTGTTGTTGCGTTTGTTGTTGCGTTTGTTGTTGCGTTTGTTGTTG
>JAOZSM010000052.1 GCA_029939675.1 Fidelibacterota bacterium | reverse complement strand
CCATACCATCATCCAGATCAAACAATCAACCGCAGACCCCGACCCCCATTATTTCCCCCGCCCGCGCATGGTAGGATCCAGGGCATCCCGCAAACCCTCACCAAACAGATTGAAACCAATAACCATCACCGCTACGGCCAGACCGGGAAAAACCGAAATCCACCATTCACCCCGTAGATGCATGCGTCCAAAGGCAATCATTGAACCCCAACTGGGTTCCGGTGGTTGTGCACCCAGACCAATGAATGACAGGGATGCTTCAGCCATAACAGCCCCGGCAATGCTCATGGTAAAGGCCACGATCACAGGCGCCAAACTATTTGGTAAGACATGTCTAAGGATGATACGACGTTTAGAGTAGCCCAGAGAATAAGCCGCGGTGACATATTCCTGTTCAGCAATTGTCAATACCTGAGCTCTCATGATCCGCGCCATACCCGGCCAGGAGACCAGTCCAATGGCCAGCATGGCCACTTCAATACTGGGGCGCGGTACAGCTGCTGTAATGCCGATCATAAACAGAAGTGCCGGGAAACCGAACATTACATCTGTAAAGCGCATAATGATCGTTTCAACCCAGCCTCTGAAAAAGCCAGCCAAAAGACCTAAAATAGCGCCAAGCATGAGTGATATAGAGCTGGCAATAATGCCCACCTTTAGCGAAATACGAGCACCAAAAATAATGCGGGATAAAACGTCACGGCCTTCTTCATCTGTTCCCAGCCAATGTGCTCCTGATGGTGGCTGCAAGCTGATATCCAGGTCTACATCATAGGGGTCATAGGGGGCCACCCACGGGGCAAACACCCCAACAAACACCAACAAAACCACCAGAAACAAACCAAAAAGAGCAGTCTTATTTTTACGTAACTGACGCAGCGTTTCCTGGGTGATACTACCGCGCATGGGTTAAGCCAATTAATAAGTAAGCAGGAATAAGCAAAAAGGAGGGGGATATAATAGTCTTTCTGGGTGCAACGAAGAATCTTGATCCTAAACCAGAATATTTCATTAAAAAAACTCCATACTGGCAAGAAGATTCTTCGGTTCCCTCATGAAGACCAAGCATCACTATTTTCTGTTGCAAAAACACCTAACTCCTAACCTCCAACATCTAACTATCCTTCTGAACCCTGATACGCGGATCAATCACCCCATACAGGATATCCACCAGGAAATTGGCTGTTACGAAGATCAGGGCTGTTACCAATACAGCACCTTGAATTACAGGGAAATCACGTTTTAAAATGGCATTTAAGGCCAGACGACCAATCCCAGGCCAGTTAAAAATTGATTCGGTTAGTACAGCACCTGACAAATATGACCCAAAATCAACCCCAATAATGGTGATGACGGGAATCATGGTATTTTTCAGGGCGTGTTTGGTGACCACTATAAAATTGGAAAGCCCTTTGGCTTTTGCTGTTCGAACATAGTCTTGATTTAGTACTTCCAACATATTTGCCCGGGTGACACGCGCTAAAAAGGCAGCACTTCGAGTACCTAATGTAATGGCCGGTAACACCAAATAAGGAAGACAACCATAACCAGTGAGATAAGGCCACCCAACAGCCCGCGCTCCAATCACCAGCAATAAACCAACCCAAAACACAGGTGCAGAGACCCCTAAAAGGGCGATCCCCATGGTGGTTCGATCCAACCAGGAGTGCGGCTTTATGGCTGAGATTATACCTACAGATATCCCCAACAAAATGGAGACCGCCATCGCGCCCACCGCCAGCAACATCGTTGCCGGAAACCGCTCCATGATCATCTGGGTAACGGGTTTTTGAGAAACAAAAGAAACCCCAAGATCACCATGGGCCAAACCCCAGAGATAGTGACCGAATTGCTTCCAAAGTGGGTCATTCAAGTGAAACTGTTCCCTTAAACGCTCCAGGGTTTCCTCGTCATAGCGCTCTCCCACCATGGACAAGACCGGGTCTCCCGGTACGATATACATTAAAATAAAGGTCAGTAGGATAATGCCAAGTATGACTGGCACCAGCTGGGCAAAGCGCTTGATGATGTATTGAAGCATTGGAGGGATATTAATGTATTTGAAGTAATCGGGAAGTAGAATCTGGACATTGAGTACAGCCGAAACGTCCAATCCCAAACAAAAGAGCAGAGGCCTCGGTGAATTCAACCTTGGGGGGATAGGACCCATCACTTAAAACAGGTTTTTTAAAGACCCTTTTTTCTTAATCTGTTCCCATGACTGCTCTTGATCAATCATTCATCATTAATCTTGTGTTAAGCTTTCTGGTCGGGTCGTTATGGGTCACGATCATCACTGTAATTGCTGAGCGGTATGGTAGTAAGATCGGCGGCTTTATTGGCGGCTTGCCTTCCACTATTGTTATTGCACTGCTGTTTATTGGTCTTTCTCAGTCTACGGCTGCAGCCGCACAAGCGGCCGTGATGATTCCGCTGGTCATGGGGGTTAATGGCATCTTTATCATGATCTATCTGGTTATGATTCGGCGGGGACTGATCCTGGCCCTGGGAACCGGTCTTGTTTTCTGGTTTATCGTCAACGCTATTATCGTCTGGGCCGAACTGGGTGGTCTCTGGTTTTCAGCCCTTGGCTGGTTGATCATGCTGGCTGCCAGCTATTACATCACAGAATATGGCATGACGATCACCTCTAAAGGGGGTATTCGAGTACCCTATACGCTTCAACAGATGTTAGCTCGAGGTGTTGTCAGTGGAATGATCATATCTCTGGCAGTTCTGGTGAGCCGTTTGGCCGGCCCCATCATTGGGGGCATTTTCTCAACCTTCCCAGTGATCTTTATGTCGACCCTTTTTATAACTTACCGTACTGGTGGTCCTGAGTTTTCCCGGGCTGTGGCAAAAACCCTCATGCTCAGCGGGATGATCAATGTCGGCGTCTATGCCATAGCGGCCCATTTTGTCTACCAGCATTTTGGCTTAATGTCCGGAACCTTTTTAACCCTTCTGGTTTCAGTAATCTCCGCATCTGGGACCTATTATCTCATTCGCCGGCGTGCATAACTGACGATCAGGAGATACAATTGTATCTGCGATCTCCTGTTGTTCGTCTTTATAAAAAGACACAGCCATCTCAATTATCAAATCATTCTTTCATTTCCAGAAAACCAACTAACTTGAGTGCTGAGTAAAAACTAAATACAGAATTTAGAAGGAACCCATGACCGAGAGCATACAGAGTGGATTTAACCGAGCCCAGCGCCTACTACTTACCATGGCTGCTTTTGTGGTTGTTATTGCCGGGTTGCGGGCCGCCCAGGAGCTTCTGGTTCCTTTTCTCCTGTCATTATTTATCGCCATTATTGTTACACCGCTATTGAATTGGTTACGTACCAAAGGCATTCCCACATCTGCTGCAATCCTGATCATTCTTCTGATTATTATCACTTTTGGGTTTTTGATAGCTGTAATGGTCGGAACATCCCTGACAGATTTTTCCAGCTCATTACCGCACTACCAGGAAGGTTTACGAGAAAAAACGGCTGAGCTGCTTTCATTTTTTGAAGCGCGCGGTCTAAAAATAGTCGATCAAACCTTTATGGAGCTGATCGATCCCGGGGCTGCCATGCGTTTGACATCAATCTTGTTGACCGGCATGGGAAACCTGGTTGGAGATACCTTTCTAATTTTGCTGGTTGTAGTGTTTATGCTTTTAGAAGCTGCGACATTTAGCACAAAATTAGACAAAACCCTGCTTTCAAATTCATCCAAAGTAGAGCGCTTTAGTTCATTTATTGAGAGCATCAAACGTTACATGGTGATCAAAACTTACACCAGCATGGCGACCGGGACTCTCGCCAGTATTTGGCTTACAATTTGGGGGGTTGATTACGCACTGCTGTGGGGTTTGTTTGCCTTCATGTTCAATTATATCCCGAATATTGGGTCTATAATCGCCGCAATCCCACCGGTTCTTTTAGCCCTGGTCTTGCTGGGACCCTGGACGGCTCTTGCGGTTGCTTTGGGTTATCTTGTTTTAAACCTGTCGATTGGTAGTTTTCTAGAACCACGCCTTATGGGCAAGGGGTTGGGGCTTTCCACTCTAATCGTATTCCTATCGCTCTTGTTCTGGGGCTGGGTATTGGGTCCAGTGGGGATGATTCTGTCAGTCCCGCTAACTATGTCAATGAAAATTGGTCTGGCCAGTTTTGATGAAACCCAATGGTTATCCACCATGCTGGGCGGGGCTTCTCAAGCTAAAAAATAGCTTCCTGATTTCAGTTTAGCAGACATCAAAATCTGGGATTTTAATCGTCATCTCGAATGGCTTGTTGTGAGGTAGACCCATGTCGAGGGACTAATACCAATTGCACCTCAAACTTGCGCTAAATTTCTGCATATTTTTTAGTTATAACGGGATGACGAAAGAGAATTTTAACTATAAAGTTGCCGTAAAACTTTTAAAGACTTCATTCCTCGAGTTGATTCAATATGATAAAATGTGTAACGCCATAAAAAATCCCACAGACTGCGACGTTCAACGGCACTTAGTTCTGACTTTTTTAGGCCAACCTGGGCTGACTGCAATATCTTTCTAAGAATCTCCAGAATTTGTCCCGAAACAAAAAGTGAATCCTGACCTGGTTTATGGCACTTAACACATTCCAGATGAGGATTGCCAAGCCCTAAATATGCGCCACCGCTCAGCGCTTCACGGCAAACGGAACAATAATCAACATGGGGATGGTAACCCAACTCCTTTAAAAGATGCAGATGAAAAAACCAGAAAGCCCTGGCTGCTGAAATCTTTCCGTCACTAAGTCGGGTCAAAGTGTCTGCCAGCAATTGAAACAGCTGCGGGTGTGATTCTTCGTCTTCTATCGATCTATTCAGTAGCTCCACTACCACCTGAGCCAGGGTCAGGCGGTCAAAATCATCTTCCAGCCCAAAGAAACCATTGATTAGCTCCCCGGATTTGAACATTTGCAGACCAGAATTAAGTTTGTGGTAATAAATTACCTGGAGGTGACGGGTTGGCTGAAACAAGCCTGCAGCCTTGCTTTTGGGAGACCTGACACCCTTGGCAATCAACTTTAAACGTCCAGCCTCCCGGGAGTATAGCGTGATGATCTTGCTGGTATCACCGTGATTCAGCGTTTTAAGGACGATGGCTTCGGCTTTTTCAATCATACGAGACGGGGTTGTTTAAGTGCAGCGGGGAAACGCTGAAGATCATGCTTCATGATTCCCACATTCAATCCGGCGGATAAAGATCACAGCTGTTAACATGGCCAATGACCCAATTATGAATACCGGGGTATAACCGACCCAGGTGATCACAAAACCAGAAATCAGGGGGAAAATGGCGATGGTAATATTAAAAGCACCATTAATTCCTGAATAAAGCGCCCGGTTATCATTTTCAGAGATCTCAATTAAAACACCTTCCTGGGCAATTCTGCGAGCGCTCATGGCTGCACCACTCAAAAAGAAAACTACCAGAAAAATAGGTTCTGAAGCAACAGCGGAAAAGATCAGAGCCAACAAGGGTAAACTGGAACCGATCAGAATCCAAATTGTCAAGACCCCTTTGAAGTGATGTTTTTTTACGATGCGAGACCACAAAAAATTTGAGAGGATCATCCCACTGATCTGAACCAGTAGGAAATTCCCTACATCAGAAAGGTCTAGAGAATATGTATCGCGGGCTAAGACCACATAGAAGGGTAATAGGGTGGTAGCAAAGCCGGTCAGGTTATTCATAATAATGAAGTTTCTGAGATTTGGATCTTCCCTCAAATAGCTGGGGATGAATTTGAGAATATCCAAAAAGGAACTGCTTTCAAAACGATTGACTATCGGTTTCTCTCGTAAAGCAATAAACCCCATAGCTGCGATAAACAGGGTAACAGCTGCGGCAATAAATAGAATTTGGTAGTTTTCCGGATAATCAAATCGTTTTAGCAGTTCCCGGGTTATGAGTGCCGAAAACAAGACACCCAGGCTTGAGAGTACTTGTCGCACAACAAAAAACCGTTTACGGGTGCTGCCGGCAATACTTTTTCCTAAAATGTCCGTGTAGGAAACGCCGGCAAAGGCGCCACTGGTGGCATAGATCAACATCCAGCCATACACCAGAAAGATCACTAGCATGGGATCTATATTGGTTAAACTGGTAAGGGTCCAGGCCACACCACCTAAAGCAATCACTCGTAGATAGACGCCCAGCAACAAGTATGGTTTTTTGCGGAGTTTTGGCGTCAGGAATCCAGCAAAAACCAGCTGGGTCAGCATGGGCACCCCAATCATTATTGCGGTCAGGATACCGACATGAATTTGGTTTCCCCCAACTTTTAGGATCATCCCCGGTAAAACGGTATTAATCTCTGTGAAGGTAGACGCAAATGCCAACCAGGTGGCATGCCAGACAAAGGCCTTGAAATTATGTTGTGTGTGGTCTTGATTCATGCCAGCAAGATAGAGGGGATTTGTGGATTATGAATTGTGAATTGCGCTTGCAGGCATTTATCCGTCTATAAATTCGACTGGGGCGTTATACCATTTTAGCTTCACAATACGCGAAATGTGTCATGCTTCCTTTCGCACTTCGACTCCGCTCAGTGTGACGGATCAGGATAGACTGGCTCAACAAGTGGTACATCCCGCTTGGTCAGGTAAGCTGTTTTTGGTACAGGCAAAATTCCCGTCCTGGCTCGGCCCCGAATCGCCGGCTCAAAAGTTGAGGTGGCTGGTTATCTTTTAAAACCCAGGAAACCTCGGCGCTCTGGTAGCCTTTTTTTAATAATGTTTTTGCCAACCGCAAGACCAACATGGCGCCCACACCTTTAGCCTGGTAATCGCGCAGGGTTCCTATGGATAGTATTCTGGCTCGAGTAAGTGGTTTTCGTGACTGATAGTGGTCGGGCAAAGCAATCAGGATTCCCAGGGCTTTGCCTTTTTTGTTTTCAGCAATAATCACCAGTTCCGGATCCAAAAGGGGTAATAGTGACCTAATCAAAGCCTCATCCTGAGCTAGTGTCCGGGCGACATAACCTTTTCTGCCCTGGAAAACTGCTGTCTGTAGCCCGTGAAAAATCTCAATCTCGTCTGTGAGTTTGCTCAGATTAAAATGACGTAATTTGATCCACGGCAAGGACAACTCTGGCAGGTTCAGTTTCTCTTTCCGCACGATAAAGGATAGACTTCTGGTTTGGACCAAAAACCCATTCTCCTGAAAATATTGTTCATAATAGGCTGGATTGTGGGGGGTCATAATGCTTTGGGGTAAATCAAAACCGGCTGTTTGCAAACCAATAATCTGGTGATCCAACCGTGGTGCAGAGTACTTTGACACTCCCTGCTGTCTTAATTCACCTTCACAAGCCTCAAAAAGCACTTGAACCGCACCTGATTCATTCTCCAGAGCTTCAAACAATCCCAACCAGGCTTGATGGCTCTCCACCATTACAATGATAACCGCTCGAGCAATTACTTTGACTTCCCTTGAAACAATCAAGGCCCTGATATGAATACCTGGTCGATTTTGCATCGCCTTGATCGAATCAGAGTAATATTCTTCGGACTGCGGTGCCCACTGCTTATCCTGCCCATAAACGGTTTTTGCCAATTGCCAAAATCTTTGCTCCAGAGTTGGGTTCTCTCCAAAGTTAAAGGCTTTAACCCGCATTAAATTCCCGCCTGATCCGGATCATCTTTTTTGATTTAGGATGAACTTTAGGGGCTGTTTTTGAAAACCTGATTTTGGGCATCCTGCCACCAATTCGGTTCACCCAGTGGGTCAGATTTTTAGTGATCTGAGCCTGAATTGCTATTCGGTCTACTCCCGGTTTTAAAACCAGTCGTATCTCGATCTCTGAACGACTGGTTTGGATCGCCTGGTACTCCCGAATCTTTGCCGAAGCTTGAATAATGGAGCGACGTACGTAGTCTGGAAAAAGATATTTCATTTCTCCGTTTTCTCCATCCAGTTCAAACAAGTCATCAGACCGACCATGAATCTGTTTGATGCGCTTGAATTGAGAACCACAACTACAAGGTTCCGGGTCAATTTCAATCAAGTCGTTTAATTCGTAACGGATAAATGGTAGAGTTGTACGATACAGGTCTGTGATCACAACTCTTTTTATATTTGATTCATCCGCCACATCAAAAAGCTCCACCTGCGTTGTGTCCTCGTTTAGATGTAGGCTGCCAGCAGAACAGGTGCCCGCCAAAAAACCTTCTGCCCCCTGATATATCTGAATAACCGGGGCTCCAAAGCTTGTCTCCAAGAACAGTTTGGTTGAAGGAGATAACACCTCAGCATACGAAACAATTCCCTGGATTGGTTTATCAAGCTGGTTGGCGTGGTTCGCTAAATGACTTAACAGCGACGGAGGTCCAGCCAGAATGTTTAATTTTTGTTCATTGATGATCTTGACCAAATGCTCTGGTTCATGGGTGTAATTAACGTGGGTCAGGTAAAGCTTGCGGTTGTTGATCTCCATAAAGGCCGGGTTGTTGACCCTTAGCGCAAAGAGTACCCGATATTGTCCTTTAACTTTTGGTAGGTTTGTGCGGGCCATGATCAACGGTCCATAATCGCGGCGTTCTTGGGTAGATAGCACGGTTAACCCTTGATTTCCAGAGGTACCAGAAGATAGGCCAATGGAGTATTTTTCCTGAAACAGTTTTGCCAAGCCTTGGCGTTCCTGCTCCACTTTAAACTCAATTAAAGTATCCCGATCAAGTCCGGCAGTATTGATCTGGTTAAAATGTTCCATCAGGGTTGCTTTGTTCATGGGTTTTAAAGCTTGAAGGTCAAGAGGTTTTGCTGCTCCCATAACTTCAGCATAATAGGGTGAGTGCTGTCGTAAAAAATCAGCCAGTTTCACCAAGCGTCGTTTTTGATGAAGCTGAATTTGCTGAGTTGACCAGTGGTTAAACTGCCACCGTAAGCGAGTAAACAGAAGGGCTTGTTGGACCGGGTTAATCATCCGTCCCCTTTTTTAAGTTTGACGGCTTAGCAAAAAGGATATGACAAAACATAAATATCACCCTAACATCAATAAATATCACCATTTATGCGAACATGGGATATAATCTTAATTATCAAAACTTTGCCTCTCTGCGTTCTCTGGGAGAGGAACTTTTTGCTGAATCGTCAAGCTGGCCTTTATGGTGTTAAACTGCTCTCTGTCAATTCCGTAAATTTGCACAAGCAGGCCTCCCAGAATCAGAAAAAGACCGGGTAATACGCCCAGGGCTACCTTGACCGCCAAAACGGAATCAGCCGTTATCGTTGTTCCGCCTTCATAACCAAAAACTCCCAATAAAATGCCCAGAAGTAATCCGGAAACGGCTAGGCCTAGCTGGTGGGTGCTGATCCACAGGCCAAAGAAAACTGACTCATGTTGTTCACCGGATTCAAGGCGATAATACTCCACTAGATCAGGAACCAGGGAATAGGGAATCAGTAAATAGGCCGACATGACCACGCCCAGCATAAAACAGGTCAGGTAAAAGCCGCTTAGATCGCCGGACGTAATGTGAAAACCCAAATAATACAAAACCAGAGCAGATAGCAGATTTGAGATCAACAACAGCTTGCGCTTGTCAAATTTCTTGGTGGCCTTACTCCACAGGGGAATAAAAAGGGCAGAAGCCAGCACGTAGGCTGCCAACCCTTTGGAGCTAAGGGCTCGATCACCCATAACATGTTCAGCATAGTAGGGAATTGAAGCAGAAAGGGCACCGGTGCCAATGGCTCCCAAAAATTTAAGACCCAACAGAACCAGAACATTTTTGTCTTTGATCAAGGAAAAGTATGCACTTAGCCTTACTGGAACGATGTTAATTGTCTGTTCGTGCTCCAGGTTACTCACGCTTTTCGCCGCAATCCACAAACTTAAAGCAGTAAACAAGCCAAATCCCAGGGCCATGCTGTGAAGGCCCAAGATTTCATTTTCAAAGGAGCTGATCCACATGGCCAGACCACCACCAATGATGGTTCCCACCGTGGACAGAATAGCTCTAAGGCCGGTAATTTGGGTCCGTTCATCGTATTCGTCTGACATAACCGGCACCAAAGCCATGTAGGGCACCACCACAATGGAATAGGTCGTGGCATAAAGCAGTAAGCTTAAGGTTGCCAAGATAAACTTAATGACTTGAGAAGCTTCCACCGGGATAAACCACAACAACATGAAGCTCAAGGCAAACGGTAAGGCTCCCCAAAGAATAAAGGTTCGTTTGCGTCCCTTGGTTGTAATAAAGCGATCATTGATGATGCCGACCAAGGGGTCGTTAATCCCATCCCATAATTTGCCGATAAAAACTGCCAGCCCAGCCCAGTAGGCGGGCAAGCCTACAATGTCTGTTAGGTAAAACATATAGAAAAAGCCAACTGCGAAATAAGAGACTGAAATCCCCAAGTCGCCAAAGGCATAACCTAATTTTTTGCGGTATGAGAGCATTAAACCTCCCTGTTGATTAATAATTGTGAGAACGAGCCAAAAGCTATCCTGTTAACGGGGCTTTCCGATGAATTTCTTGGAGGAATTTCCGGTGGGATCAATCTCCGCGTAGTGGGTCCGAAATAAGTTCGATTGCTTCCCGTCCTAGAATTCTGATATCTTTTTCGATCTCAGGCCCCTCCAGCTCTTCTACGGTAAACCAGCGCAGTTCCAGGCTTTCGCCCGCACCCGGTGCAACATCCAGTGATTCTGCTTTGGCAAAATAGATCATATCAATATGTTGATGAAAGGGGTTGATGTTTTCCAGTAACAGGTGTTTGGGTTTTGGAATTTCCCGGGCATTTTCTGATTGAATGGTTGGTTCAGTGTGGATCAATTCAACATCCAGGCCGGTCTCTTCTTTCACTTCACGTACGGCTGCCTCGTGGGGCAACTCGTCTCTGTCAATATGACCACCGGGGGGCAGCCACATCTTTAGGCTGCGGTGTAGGTGTAAGAGGGTTTTTGATTGAAAAACAACAAACGTTGTTGCGGTAAAGTGGCGTGTAATTTCCATTTATGCTCCCGGATTTTAATTTTTTCCTGCAAAATTGTTAACGTGCAAATTATTTTCAAAAAATATCCCTATTCCTTTAGGGTCTACCGTAATTGTCGACAATGTTATGTCATTCACGTGCTTCATCCCGCACCCGCAAAGGCGTGATTCAATATAGGAAAAAGACAGTGATCCGTTTACCTTTTGTGTCTTATAAAAAGGAGTCTTTTAAAAAGTTTTGTTTTTCGTGATTAAAAAAGGATTTAAGTCTAATCTTTTTAGACTTCTGGTAATCTTAATCCTGCCCCTGCTCACATTTCAAGGTCAACGCATTCATGTCAATCCAGAAACGCGCATGAAAGCCGTTTTCCTGATGAACTTCACCCAGTATATCAGCTGGACAACCCTGGACAGTGTTAAGGCTTTTACCATAGGTGTGTATGGACTGGATGATATTCTGCTACCCTTAAAACAAATGTCACGTGAACGAAAAACATCAGGGCAAACAGTCAGGATTGAAAGGGTTTCCAAAGTTGAGGAAATCGAAGCCTGTGAGATTTTGTTTGTACCCGTAGCCCAGGCTGAGGCTTTCCATAAGCTGCGACCAAATATCCCCCCTGAAAATATTTTGATCGTGGGCGAATCACTTGGCTTTGCGTCCAGCGATGGAGCCATAAATTTTATCAAGCGAGATGGAAAAATCAAACTGGAAATCAATCGCAAAGCTCTGGCTGATGCAAATTTATCTGCCAGCTCACAACTGTTAAAGCTTGCTATTCTTGTTGGAGAAGAGGAAACGCTGCGCCGTGATTAAGTTTCGAAATTTATCTATTAAAACAAAACTGGTTTCTATTCAACTGTTTACAACCCTGTTTGTTTTGGTCTTTTTTATTGGTTTTTACCTGTTTACCCAATACCGACAATTTGAAGATACCGCCTTTGAGCGCATGTCTACCCTGGCAGAAATTTTGGGATCAAATAGCGTTTCCGCATTAATGTTCTTCGACAATGAGGCTGCTGATGATGTTCTGGAATCCCTGATCACCCAGCCTGATATTCTAAATGCAACCATCTATGATCACGCAGGTGAATTTTTTGCCTCCTACAATAAAGCTGGAATTGCAGAGTACACCTTTCCTGGTGTTGGCGCTAAGCCCCGTAACACGAGTGAAGAGCATTTTGTGTTTACCCAAAAGATCATTTTCGACAACTTGAACGTCGGCTGGATTGCATTACGCTTGGACGCATGTAATCGTAGGGCTCAACTCATTGAGGCTCTCTGGCGATCATTTTTTGTCCTTGCTGTTGGTTTAATCATGGCTTATTTGCTTTCAATTCGGGTTCAAAAACCAATTTCTGATTCTATTTTGACTCTGGCGAAAATCACTAAGACAGTTAGGGAAACCGGTAATTATTCTCTGCGGGTTATCAGTAAATCCCGGGATGAGGTAGGTACCCTGGTACTGGGCTTTAATACTATGATGGAAAAAATCTCCCATAACGAAAAGCACCTTGAAGATCTTGTTGCAGCACGAACCGTTGAACTTGAAGCCGCCAAGACCAAAGCTGAAGAATCTGATCACCTGAAATCTGCATTTTTAGCTTCTATGTCTCACGAGTTGAGAACACCCTTGAATTCCATTATCGGTTTTTCTGGAATACTTTTACAGGAAATGGCCGGTCCCCTGAATGCCGAACAAAAGAAACAGCTCGGTATGGTCAAAAGCAGCTCTTCTCATCTGCTTGATCTAATCAACGATGTTCTCGATATTTCCAAGATCGAATCCGGTCGCCTTCAGGTCTATGGCGAAATCTTTAAAATTGACCTGTTACTGATCATGACCGTCAGCACTTTGCGCCCTTTTGCGGAAAAGAAGGGCCTTACTCTGGAATATGAGCTTGAGCCCGACTTGCCTGAACTGCATAGCGATAAACGTCGTATTGAACAGGTTTTGATCAACTTGATCAATAACGCCATCAAGTTTACTGAAAAGGGTTCCATTAATGTGATTTGTGCCCGTCAGGGTGATGCCTTGTCGATTTCAGTTATTGACACAGGGCTGGGAATTAAAGAGGCCGATCAGAAAAACATCTTCTTGGCTTTTAGGCAAGTGGATACCGGGTTAGATCGGGTTAAGGAAGGCTCTGGACTGGGATTGGCTATTTGCAAACGCCTGACTGATTTGCTTGGTGGATCGATTTCTGTAGAAAGCCAGATTGGCGAGGGCAGCACATTCACTATTCTGATACCTTTTAGCCTGGAGAAACAGACAAATGAAGATTAGGACGTTAATCATAGAGGATAACGAGAATAATATGTATTTAACCTCTTTTCTCCTGGCAAATGCCGGTCATGAGGTAATTCAGGCTTTTGACGGACAGGCCGGGGTTGATCGTGCAAAAGAGGTTGTGCCCGATTTGATCCTTCTGGACATTCAGCTACCAAAAATGAATGGCTATGATGTTGCTCGGGCGCTCAGGCGTGACACTTCTCTATCATCGATTCCCATTGTTGCCATTACGTCCTATGCCATGCCGGGAGATCGAGAAAAAGCCCTGGAAGCCGGGTGTAACGGGTACATCAAAAAACCCATTGATCCTGATACCTTTCTCGGTGAAGTGGAAAGTTATTTGAATGATTGACAGGCCAAAAAAGATTTTACTGGTTGATGATAAGCCCGAAAACCTCCACATGTTGGATTCTCTGCTTTCCGTGAATGGTTTTTTAGTCGAAAAAGCGGTGAATGGTAAACAGGCCTTGGAGTTTGCCCACAAAAACCCGCCTGATATGATTGTTGCAGATGTACTTATGCCCGTCATGGACGGTTTTGAACTTTGTCATAAGATAAAAACAGATAAAATTCTTAACGAGACGGCCTTTATTTTTTATACCGCATCATATCTTGATAAAAGGGATGAGGAGCTTGCGCTCAGTCTGGGGGTTGATCGTTATTTACTAAAACCCCAGGAGCCTGATGTTTTGCTCCGGGTCTTCAATGAGGTTTTTGAGGAATATGCTTCAGGTGAACATGCCAACATTATTCCTTTCCCGCTGGAGAAGGACTACTTGAGGAGCCATAACGAATCACTCATTCGGATGCTTGAAAAAAAGATTGATCAGCTTGATAAAACGCACCTGGGCTTGTTAAATGAAATTTCAATCCGCAAAAAAGCAGAAGAGCAACTCAAGGCCTCCATTCTAGAAAAAGACATTTTGATCAAAGAGGTTTATCACCGTACCAAGAACAACATGCAAGTTATCGTTGGGCTATTTGATCTCCAGGCGAGAAAAAGGGGTGACCAGTCTCTTGAGGCGATCCTCAGTGAGATGAGTAACCGTATTTACAGCATGTCCATGGTTCATGATTTACTATACCGCTCTAAAAACCTGTATGAGCTTAAGCTTGATGTTTACTTGGAAAGTCTTTTAAACCACCTGCTTTTGCTCTACGAAACGGAAAAAATTGAACTGAAGCTTAATCTGTCTGTCGAATCTATTCCCATAAACATACAGCATGCTGTCCCTTTGGGTATGGTTATAAATGAAATCATTAGTAATTCTTTGAAATATGCTTTTCCTGATCTCTCTCAGGGTGAAATCACTGTTGAAGCTAAACGTAATGATCAAAACGGTATATCTTTAAAAATAGGTGATAATGGTATTGGTTTAAGTGATGAGTTTAACCCTTTAAAAGGGGAGACTTTGGGAATGCACATCATTCGTATGGTAATCGAAAATCAGTTGTTTGGTGAAATAATAATAGAAAATGATGCCGGTTTAGTTTATACCCTTATTTTACCCGACCTATTGTTAGATCGATAGTATTCTTTCGGGTCCTTTTTACTCTTGGGTCGATTATTGTTTTTACCACACACTTGTTGCTTTTTATTATAAAAGCATAAACTTTACTTTTTGTACTTTTGCTTCTTTTTTAAAACATACTAATATAAGGTTTAATGAATAATGTCTTCTTCTCCTGTTCCTATAAAAGAACCCGCACCAATTCATTCTTTTTTTGTTGGCACTTATACTTCTGAGTTAAGCGAGGGTATTTATAATTATTTATTGCATTCAGATGGAAGCTTAACTCAGGTCGGCTTAGCCGTTAAAACTGAAAATCCTTCATTCCTAGCTTTGACTGCAGATAAAAAATACCTGCTCGCTGTAAATGAAAAAGAGCTCGGTACAGTTGAATCTTTTTCTGTTAATGTAGAAACTTTAATTTTTAATAGTCGTCAACCATCCGGTGGTGAGAATCCTTGTTTTGTGACAATTAATACAAGTGGTTTTGTTTTGACGGCAAACTATTCTAGTGGTAACATTGGGCTTTTAAAACTTGATGACATGGGCCACCTGTCAGATATTTTAGATATTCAGCAACATGAAGGCGGAGGCGGTTCTGAACGACAAGGGGCTCCTCATGCACATTCAGCCTGGTTTGAGTTGTCTGGTGATGGTGTCATTTCTGTGGACCTGGGAACCAATGACCTTTGGTTTTCTCGATTGGATCAAGACAAACAAAAACTGATTATGTCAAATCAATTAAAACTTGATTTAGAACCTGACGCCGGTCCTCGACACCTGGCTTTTCATCCCGATGGTAAATGGTTTTACTCTGTTAATGAGTTAAACTCATCTGTAACCTTAATTAATAAAACTGACACAGGAGTTTTTGAAAAGGGTCCTTCTGTTTCAGCATTACCAGTTGGATACACTGATCCAAACACTTGTTCAGATATTCACATTTCACGCGATGGTAAATTTGTCTACGTGGCCAACCGGGGTCATGATAGTATTGCTGTTTTTAAGGCTAGTTTTATGGATGGCTCACTCACGCTTTTGGGTCATAAATCAACTGGCGGAAAAGGTCCTAGAAACTTCACTCTTTCACCAGATGAAAAATATCTTCTGATTGCCAATCAACACACTAATAATATTGTTGTTTTAAAACGTGATGTTAAATCAGGCTTATTAAAATACAAAACACAAATTGAAGCTCCGACACCAACCTGTATTGTTTTTTAATATAATTGTGCTCACTTTGAGTTTTAGTTATAGGGTTATAGGGTTATAGGGGTATAGGGGTATAGGGGT
>JAOZSM010000051.1:5260-16091 GCA_029939675.1 Fidelibacterota bacterium | reverse complement strand
CTAACATCCTCGTGACGTAATAATTTACTCACCTGATAGATGTCCACACCCTTTGCAATTAATTGGACTGCAAACGTTCTCCTTAAATCGTGAAGGGTTATGTTCTCAATCTTGGCTTTCTTCATATACTTTTTGAACTTTTTATACAAGTAATTATAGTCAAGAGGAAAGGGGAATTGAATACATGATTCCTTGCGTCTCTTGAGGATCTCGTGAATTTAAAACCTCTCCATTATTTCAGCAAGGTTACCTTTTTCAGGACCAACCCACGATTTGATTTGACCTGAACCAGATAAACACCCGATGGCAAATGATCTGCCTGCCAGACCAACTCATGAGAACCACTCTGGTGTTGATCATCAGTTAGCGTCATCAGCTCACGTCCTTGTAGGTCAAAAATAGTAACGCTCACTTGGGTGGCTTCGCCGGTTTCGTATCTAATATTGAGACTGGGGTTGAAAGGATTTGGGTACATCGCCTGCAAAGCAAACTGTCCTGGTAGCAGAAGTGAATGGGACTCTGGCAATAAAATCTCTATGGTAGAATGTTGGGTGATCTTGCCTGCATAGTCCACATCGGAGAGACGATATTCATGCGTAAACCCTGCCATGGCTTTGGTATCAGTATACGCATAGGATTGGGATTGGCTGGTAGACCCCTGACCTTCCAGGGCTGCATTGTGAGTGAAGTTGTCTAACTCTAGCCAAAATTCATCCCCTTTGAGACGAGTTTCAATGATAAAACCCATATTCTCAGTTTCTGATTCTGTTTTCCAGGTAAGCAGTACTTTATTTTTATTATCCTCTGCTTTGAAAAATGACAGTTCTACCGGGAGAGAGTTGTCGGCCCCTGATTGGTTAGATAGAATCACGTAACCATTATTGACATTACCAACCTGATCAGCATCCCAATAATCACTATTCCCATTGGCACTTTCGCTGACAAAATCCCAGCCTGCTGCAATGAAGGTGTTATAGTCTTTCATTTCAGCTGTAGTTTTGCCTGTTCCGCCATCTGAAGAGGAGTATCCTGAGGTTTGGGTGTCCCAGAAGCAGTTTGTGGTAGTCCCCCCACTGAGGGTTGAAGCGATTAAACCCCCACCTGTAGGTATGGATCTCACCGATCCCGTACTATATGAATTAGTACAGTTTGAACTATGGTTCACTCCTATCAGCCCGGCAAAAGTCATACTGCCATTTACATTTACCCGGCTATAAGAATTTATTACAGAAGAGGAAACTACCTTTCCAGCCAAGCCTCCAACAACAGACCCACCAACTATGGAGCCCGTGGTATAGCACTGAGAAACTGTGGTGCTATCAGATCTGCCTATGAGGCCACCACTATAGTCATCACCATCAACATCAATATCTATAAGTTGAACTTTTGTAATACTGGCCTTAAATGGATAACCAAACATTCCTTGATAACTTCTACTGCTACGATTTACGGTGAGATTGGATATGGTATAACTGTTTCCATCATAAGAGCCCGTAAATCTAGTGTTCAGATTTCCCAGCGGCATAAATCCTTCGTTATTGTACCAGGCTGAAGTTGCCGATGCATCAATATTCGCAGTTTGTTTATATTCATAATACCACCGGTTTTCATTCGCACTGATCCAGCCCAGGTTTTCCAACGATGCAATTTGATATACACCACTATCATCAATCGCGGGCTCTGTTACAGTATGGGCAAGAGTGGGGTAAATGATTTCGACATCACCATACTGCGTGTCACCTGAAGTAAAATAGGCCCTGACATAATAGGGGTAACTGCCCGTTAGATCTGAATATGCAGATGTGAAATTACCCGTTCCAGTCCCATCATCCGTATGTGAATCTGAAATGGTTGGAGCGTCTCCTGATGAACTCCAACAGATGCCCCTCGCCGTACTGCTAGCGTTATCCCGGACGAACCCACCTGCACTTCCTGAACTGGCGTTGGTTTTGACAGGTATCTTAGTATATATGGTTGTGCTGAAATCGTGACCATCTGGAAAGAGGTAAGTCAAATCGGGGTATCCACTATTCAAGTTCGTCGCCATGTCCCACTTATCATCATTGCTTGAATCATCGAAGGGATTGCCCACAAAATCCCATGAAGTTGTCAAGCCATCACTATTTAAATCAGAAAATGTTGCTATTGTCGTCATTTGAGCTTCGCTCTTGCCTGTGATGTTAGTAGGGCTACCAGATCCGGTAGAAAAGTTCATCCCACTATTTTCTGTATCCCAGAACAAATTGCTAAACGTACCAGAAGTATAGATCCCCACAAAACCACCTACATAGTCAGACCCCGTGGCACTTCCAATACTGTAGCAGTTAGTGATCTCCCCCGAGCTGCTTATCCCGACAAAGCCCCCGACATTGTCATCACCACTGACATTACCCATTGCATAAGAATTGCTGATTATCCCCCTGTTTTTACCAACAAAACCACCAATATTATCCCCTGTGCCATGAACTTTACCAGACCGGTTGGCACACTGATCAAAGGAAGCAGTTGTTCCAGCAGACCCGATGAAACCACCAACTTCGCTAGATCCGGACACTGAATCATTACTTGTGTAATAGCACTGTGAAAAACTGCCCCCTCCTGCAAATCCAATGAAACCACCTGTTGCAGAATTCCCTTTAATAACCCCAGAACTGTTGCATCTCAAAAATTGGACAGAGTTAGCAGCGTAGCCAATGAATCCGCCTGTATTATTATGCCCTGTGACATCCGCACTGACAAGACAGTCTGTGAATTGAACATTTTCAATAGCATACCCAACCAAACCACCGACATAGTCTGAACTATTTGTTGTGACTGTCGCATAGGACTTACTACCACTAATCGTCACATCGTCTTCACACTTTCCAACTAAACCACCTGTATAGGTAGCACCCGAAACTGAACTACCATCACTAACTATCACATTTGAAATACTGCTGGTTCCAGTAGCTTTACCAGCCAACGCGCCTACATAACTCAATGTGCTGGTGAAATCCAGACTACTCAATGTAAGATCCGAAACTTGAGCATTAAATAGTTGATAGAATAAACCAATCTGTAGATTTGAATCAATAGTTAAACCAGATATTGAATAATTACTTCCATCATAGCTCCCACTAAATTTAGTAGTGCTGCTCCCAATGGGGTTAAAGCCAGCACCACTGTTTAGCAAAGAAGATGCTGAGGCATCAATATCATTGGTTTGTTTATAATCTGCAGCAAGGCGCCCATCAGATGGTGACCCATCCATCCAGACCAGATGGTCAAGGTGTCCCACCCGATAATAACTGCTCACCAATCGTGGGATATTATCTGTGGTGTAATTGCTACCACTTAGATCCCAATCACCTGTATTAGCGCCATTCAAATTATCGGAGGCATCATCCAGAAAGCCATTGGCCCAGCCTGTATCCATTTTGAAGTAGCCATGCAGGAAAGGCAAGGTTGCTGCCGGATTATCAGAATCAGTAATAATTTTATTTTTCCAGGTGGAGACCTGTGACGTAGTCAAATCTGTGCCCCAAATTCGCACCTCATCGATAGCACCCTCAAAATAGTAACCTTCTGGTGTAGCTGATGGACCGGCATCTGCTCCTATGATAAATGAATTGTCTGCATCATAATTTCGAAGTGTTCCTATTGCGTAGCGTATTATTTTCCTTGACCCATCCACGTATAGAGAAACCTCATCCTTATCCGTACCAGCTTCATATTTGGCGGAAACTGCAATATGATGCCATCCAGGATCAAGACCTGTAACATCATGGTCGAAATATTCATAGGCGCTTTCGCTATCTCTCCAGAGTTTAAAACTCAAGTTTCCATCGTCTTTCAAGATGATAGCATATCCCCCATTGTTGGTGGTTGAAAGAATGGCTTGTTCTGAATTGGGCGCGGTCCAACCATCGCGGTAAACCCAGGCTTCAATTGTAAAACTTGTTGTGTAGTATTTGAAATGATCCCCCGCTGATAAATAATCATCTACACCGTCAAAAACAGCAAACGTGCCACCGTCAGAAAAATAGCTTCCCGTAACCTGCCCTGTGGCCCAAGTAGTAACTCCGAGAAATATCAATAATGTAATCAGTCCTTTTTTCATCAGGTGTATCTTCCCTCTTTTTTTTGCCACTGTCGATTGATCATCAATAATCTATTAAGGAAGAATATACTTGCGAAAATCAAATAACCTTATGGATATAATTACCTGAAAATTACTTAAACGCTGGTTTAAATGAGGAGAATGAACGACTAGAGGTGTTGAATAACTGTACTGAGACTTTCATATTTTTCAAGACCAAGCTTTTGCCTCATCGTGTACCGGGTTGATTCGATTGTCCGGGTACTCTTATTGGTAACATAAGCGATTTCCTTGGTTGGCAAATTCATCCGAATAAACATAGCCAAACGATTTTGAGCTGGCGTAAGGTCAGGATATTTTTCAGATAGTTTTTGAATAAATTGTGGATGGAGGGAGTGAAAGCGAGTTTCAAATTCCGCCCAGTTAAACAAACCTTTATCAACACTAAGGGCATCATCCAGTTTTTCAAGTAAACCTACCCTGTCTGTCTCTGTTTGATTTTCTATCTCAACAGGGGGCTTCACCTGGTTCAACAAACGTGACATATGAGTCATATTGTGAACATACTCAACCAGTTCACGATTACGTAGTTCCAACTCTCGGGCTATGGCATCCCGCTCTTGTTCAATAATAATGTTTTGCTTTCGCGAAATACGGATACGTTGGATATAAATGATGAGGATCAGAACCAGTGTCAGAATCAAGAATCCCGCAGATAAAACAATGCGACGAGTGCGTTCTGATTTTCTCAAAGACTCTTGTTGCAGAGCTAAGATTTCTTTTTTCTTTTTCTCTGTTTCATACTTTAAGGTCATTTCCAAAATTTGTTTTTTACTTGCTTCCATATCCAAGCTATCCTCGAGTGTTGCCATGAGTCTAAATTCACCCAACGCTCGCTTGTAATCACCCAGTCCCTCATAAGCTCTATGCAAATTTTTATGAGTTTTGACCAATTCATGGAGGATGGGTTTGTTACCAATCATTAAACGGGCATGCTGGGCATAGAATAATGCTTGGGAATAATTTCTGGCGTCGTTCTCTGTCTGGCTCAATGAAATATGATTCATTAACTGACCAGGGAATAAATTTAACTCATCACAAACTTTTAGTGATTGAGAAAAGAAAGTACGAGCTGAATCCAATTGACCCATTTCCAGGTAAACAGAGCCCAAGCTAGATATAATGTTAGCCCTGGTACGTATATCCTTTAATGAGTCTGCCAGCCCTCGCGCTCTTGTCAGGTTCTGGATCCCCTCTTGATAATGATGCTGTATCTTATTTAAGTTTCCCAAATTAATTTGTAGCCCCATCATGCTGTAAGTGTCGCCAGTTTCTTTAAAAAGCTCTAATGCCAGCTCATATTTCTCGGCAGCTTCAAGCAGCACCCCTCTTGACGCAAACATATTCCCCATATTCATGATTGCACGACCCTGTGCAGCTGTAAAACCGGCAGATTCGGCCAAATCAGCTACAGCCTGCAATTCGGCCATAGCATCAGAAGGACGAGCCAGATTATCATATATAAAGGCCATAATTTGACGCGCCCCCAAGACACCTTGAATATTTCCACTCTGTAAATAAAGGTCCCGTGCTATTTCCCCGTGAAAGCGAGCCTTTTCAAAGTCACTTTGCGCTCCAAACAAGGCAGTTAGTTCATCCCGGACAAATATCTGGTCTCCATCAGATATGTTATCATCTAGAAAATTCTCCGCTTTTTGGGCATAGACGAATGCAGAATCAAGCAGACCTTGTTTGCGTGCGATCGGTAGAATTAAGACTACAGCTGGATTTTTCTCCATCAATCCATATCTAACCTGCTGGTTAAGAAATGCCTTCAGTGTTCTTATTGTCATAGCTATTGATGTTGGGCTGAGTTTTTTATCTTTCGATAAATTGGTAACGTAACCTTCCAAGAATTTTAGATCAATTTCTGCAAGTGTCATGTCACCCTATATGCCAGGAATGTGTCGAATACCCATTTTTCCAATCTAGCAGTAGTTGCTGCTTTTTTACTGGATACTGAATATTCATACTCATCAAAAGCGGTACTTACCATTACCTTTTCAGGTGTATGGATGTAGGTCCCATTAGCATTTTTTAATCGACGAACTTGCTTTCGGTTTTCCAGTCTGGTTGCCCAATCTTCCGCTTCATGTCTAGAACCATAGATTGTTCGTAACTATTCAGCGTACTTTTCAAGCACTGTAATTTTAAATTGAGGTAACTCACCTTTGAACAATAAATCCAAGGCGTTTGTCGAACTGATGTTCTGTTTTCGACAGGTAGATATGTAGCTTCGGATTCGACAAAAGTATTTGGCTCCTTCTTCCGAGCGGAAACATCCAAATATCTTCTACTGTACCTTTGTCATTCTGATATCATTTTCACCAGGATTGTTGGTAAACGGTACAATCTCATTGTCCATGAACCTCAGAACATCTTCTTCATAATCTTGCAGTCGTTCCAGAAGATTTCGTGATTTTGTTCTTTTCAGCCACCCCCTTTTGCCCTTCCTTTTTGTTTCATCAGGTGGTGGGCTTTCTTTTTTCTGCTTCTTTTAGGATTTCTTCGAAACGCCTCTTCCTTAGCTTGTTACTTACTGCTATAGGCTGCTACTGTTGACGGTGAAACCCATAGCAAATTAAAAAAAACAACCCAAAAACCTGTCAAAAAAATAAAACTATTATGCCTTTATTTTCGCTGAATAGTTACATAAATAATAGGCCAAGGAAACGTCTTGGATTTAGAACTCTTAATGGTGTATTCTTTGGGAAACAAGAAATTGCACTTACAGTTGAATTCAGGACTGGTATTAACTTTGCTTATACAGTATTGTTTTGCCTAGCGAAAAAATGCAAGACAAATAATTTATTTTTCAGATAACCAAAAAATGGGTGCTTGTTTGAACATATGAGTAAAATTATCGATAGGAGAATATTAATAGCTGAAGACGATTTGACTTCAAGATTAATTCTATCACAAACATTAAGTAAAGCAAATTTTCAAATCGTAGTGGCTAATGATGGTGATGAAGCCTGGCATATTATAAAACAAGCCGATAGTCCCAGACTCGCAATTTTAGATTGGATGATGCCCGGTTTCACCGGATTAGAAATCATCAAAAAGTTACAATATCTTGATTCTAATAAGCATGTTTATACCATCCTACTAACATCAAAAACTGAAAGACAGGACTTAATTCGCGGACTCAAAGCTGGGGCTGATGACTATTTAGTTAAGCCATATGATGCTGATGAATTGTTAGCTCGAATTGAAGTTGGTAGACGGATTATACAACTTGAAGAGGATCAGGTTAGTTTTCAGAATGAATTGAAAAAGTACGCAACCGATATGGAAGAGCTGGCTACTGATAGAGCGAAGCAATTAGTACATGCAGATCGAATGGCGACACTAGGATTATTATCGGCAGGCATGGCTCATGAAATCAATAACCCTTTAACCTTCATTTCAGGCAACAGACAAGTACTGTCAGATTGTTGGCCAACAATCAAAAACAGTCTGGAACAGGATTTGAAGATGGCACCAGCCAACTCAGCCCAAATTGGATTTTGTCTGGAGGAAATCCCGAAAATTATCAATGGGGTTGGTACTGGAGTGAGTAGAGTTAAAAAAATTGTGGATGGTTTAAAGTCCTTTGCTCGACAAAATGAGACGATCCGGAAACCATCCTCTATTCATGATTGTATTAATCAGGCTCTTATTCTATGCAAAAATCGGTTAAAATATAATGTTGAAGTAATTACAGATATTCCAGAAGATATGCCAGATATTAACGTCGATAAACAGCAGATTGAACAAGTCCTAGTTAATCTTTTATACAATGCCGCTGATGCTATTGAGGAACAACAAAAGCAGGGTAGTATTGAAATCTCCACGAGACTTAAATCCGGAAAGATAGAAATTATTGTTGAAGATAATGGTGGTGGCTTGCCAGAGAAAATACTGGCTGGTCTCTTCAACCCTTTCTTCACAACCAAAGCTATGGATAAAGGCACTGGTTTAGGTCTATCTATCTGTCAGGGAATAATTGAGGAACATGATGGAACAATCAGGGCTGAAAATCGATCATCTGGAGGTGCTCGATTCATAGTTGAATTACCGTTATTTACTACAACAGAGGGAGCTACGAAATGAGTGTTCATATTCTCATAGTCGATGATGAAAACGAAATTTGTGAAATGTTATCCCGACATTTCCGTTTTTTGGGTTATGAAGTTGACCAGGCCGAGAGTGCAGAGCAGGCTCTAGAAATAATGAGTGAAAAACGAATGGAGGTCGTGATTAGTGATATTATGATGCCCGGGATGTTGGGCACTGATCTGGTGAGTGCAATCAGAACAGAATATCCAATGACTCATGTCATAATGATAACCGGCTACGTAACCCTGGAAAATGCATTGACTTGTATGCGACGAGGGGCTGATACATGTGTATTTAAGCCTCTAGAGGATCTTACAGAATTAGATGAAGCAGTCGAGCGCGCATTGGACGACTTGAGGAGATGGAAGGATAAATTTCTAGAGCTTCAGGGTATGAAGGGTGGTAAGAAATGAACATGAGCACTCCTGAATATGATATTGACCCTGAGATTAGAGCAGAATTTCTTGATGAAGCATCAGATGGGTTAGCCAGTTTATCAAATATGTTTATACAATTGGAGCAGGATCCCTCCGATATATCTAATATTGAGGCGATTTTTCGGGTTGCTCATTCCATTAAAGGAAATGCTGCCTACTTCCAGTTAATGAAATTAAAAACATTAGCTCATAAACTGGAAACCTTGTTGGACAATATTCGAAAAGGGAAAACTTCTGCAACCAGCCACATAATTAATGTTTTATTATCCGGAACAGATGAACTAAGTAACATGCTGGAACGAGTTCGCAATGATAGCCCAGAGATTGAGAGCGACCAGCATTTCGATCAGTTGCTTGAGACAATTATTTCAGCCAGTAGCGACCAGGAATTAAACAGTGAAGAACTATTCCTAGCAATTCATGATGCTCTCAAACAATTTCAAGATGCACCCGTAATTGCTGAAGATGGTGACTTGCTTAAGCAGATCAAGCAAGCTACTCAAAATGCAGTTCAACTTGCAAATGAATTGGGTATCAGTCTTGGCGAGTCGAATCACTTTTATCCTGAGCCGGTACTTGAAGTTCTTGATTTATTAAACTCTCCAATCAAGGATGAGCACGACGAATCAATAACAGGGAAAATCGGGGAATTGTTTTTAGATATCAAGAGTATCTGTGATAACGATAAGGCATTAACAGCAGCCACTGATGTAATCTCAGATTTTGAAGCATGTGTCAGATCAATTGGTCTTGATCCCCTGATATGTGAAGTACTAGCTGAAAAAGTTGAAAAGCTCGTAGAAATATCAAGTTGGAAAGAGCAATCTTCATTGGAGTCAGCAATAGTTGAAAATGAAGCGACCACTCCAGAACAGAAAACAAAGGTAGATAAAGTTCCTGAACATGCTGTTGAAAAAACAATGCGAATACGAGAAGATACCATTGATAATTTTCTGGCCTTTGTTGGAGAGCTGGTTGGTATTGGTGAGATGTATAATCATTTACATTCCACGGCGAGTAGCAAAAATGTTGGGCTTGACGACTACAATTCTGAATTGCGTCTGATAAATAATTCTTTTGATATTCTATCAAATAAACTGCAAAGTAGTATCATGGCAATTCGCAAAGTTCCCATGAAAAATATCTTGCAACGTGTACCTCGTATAGTGAGAGATATTGCCCAGACTGCCGGGAAGGATATCTCCACTGATATTATCGGGCAGGATCTATTGGTGGATAAGCATATCCTGGACACTCTGGAATCCCCTCTGGTCCATATGGTTCGTAATGCAGCCGATCATGGGATTGAAAAACCCGAAGTTCGAATAAAAAGCGGAAAAACCGAAGCAGGCAATATTCAAATTAGCGCTAAAGAAGTTGAGGGAGCAGTTATCCTGAGTGTAAGCGATGATGGAAAGGGTTTAAATACCCATGCACTTGGTCAGAAAGCAGCCTCATTAGGCCTGATTCCTGAGGGTAGCGAACCCGATGAGGAACAGATTATCGATCTGCTATTTGCCTCAGGTGTCTCAACAGCAACTGAAGTAACTGATGTATCTGGTCGCGGTGTAGGTATGAACGTCGTTAAGCAAAATATTGATGAGATGAATGGCCGTATCAATGTTATCAATCAACCCGGTATTGGCTGTGAGTTTGTAATCACTCTCCCAAGTTCAGTGAGCACTCAAATATTTAAGGGCCTGGTCGTAGTGGTAGCGAATCAGCAATATGTAATCCCTCTTGATGCAATAGAAAAGTGTTTTCGCCCAGACTGGGCACTTGTTTCCACAATCATGGATAAGGGTGAATGCATCCGGGATGCAGACATTAACTATCCCATAATTCGCCTTGCAAAGCTATATGACAAAACGGGTTCAATCGTTGAATCTTCAGATGGAGGTATCCTGGTAATTGTAAATACAAAAAGGGAACCTGTAGCTCTTCAAGTCAATAAAATCATTGGGATTAAAAGGGTTGTTTTGAAATCACTGGATTTTATGAGTAGTGAAAATGACACTTTCAAAGGCGGTGCTCTTATGGGAGATGGGACTATAGCAATGGTAATTGATGTTGAAAACAGTGTCCAAGCAGTAAATATTTAAGTCTCCTTGAATGATAGATTAAGATTCAACACATTTTCCATTTAGCCATGCAA
>JAOZSM010000051.1:0-5250 GCA_029939675.1 Fidelibacterota bacterium | reverse complement strand
AAGATCCTATATCAAAGCAATTCCAATAACTAGTTGTCCTGGAAAGGTATATAGCAGTAATATGTTGCAGATATTAAATCCAATATATTTCAGCTGGATTTCAAGTTGGTTGGAGAATATCAATTCAGATTTAGGAGTTGATTGTATATGCACAGGGCAGCGCATAGTTGCCGCTTTTTAGATCGTTCCAATGAAAACCCTTTGTATATAGATTCCGTCCAATATTCACCAGCCCCACGCAAAAAAAACGCAGATCAAGGGTGATCTTCCCACCACCGAGAGCAAAATTTGAAAGGTCGAAGCATTGGGAGTAGTAGGAGTTGCAGGACACAAGTGAATCAACCTAAAACAGCAACACCAAGGGGCGTCCGTAACATGATTAGGAAGCTTCTCTTATTTTTTTTGTCCAAACTGAGCCAAATGTAAAAGAGATCTACATAGTGGACGCTTCCATAACCTCTTTAAGTTCTTGGAAACGTCGCTCAAGCTCTGGAAGCATATTTTGACCCTGGTCCAGCTCACCTGCTTTACATACCTGTTCCATCTTCAAAGCATGCTGTCGTAGTTGTTCACAACATACAGTTGCAGAAGCACCCTTTATGGTATGAGCCTGCCGTTCAGCGCCTTCATTATCTCCACTTTCAATATATTTTTTTAATTGGTTTATTTGTTTAGGGATATCATCTAAGAACCCCTCGATAAGCGTATTAAGAAAATCTTCATCTTCATCAAAGCGAGAGAGCAAATCGTCTGCATCAAAAATTAATTTGGGGTCAAGTTCATTAATTATGGATTCAGGTTCCTGTCCTATTCTTTCAACCTCGTCAATTGGAGCAGAATTGCTTAACGTATAGTTATCAATCATTTTAGCCAATGATCCAGGCTCAACTGGCTTGGAGATGTAATCATCCATTCCGACTGCCAAACACTTTTCACGATCACCGCCCATGGCGTTGGCTGTCATTGCAATGACAGGAATGTGCCTGTCTGAGCTCTCTTCTTGTTTTCTAATGGCTCTGGTTGCATCATAGCCATCCATCACGGGCATTAAACAGTCCATGAGAATCAGATCATAGCGTACGGTCTCTAAAATATCCAACACCTCTTGGCCATTAGCAACCATGTCAATAGAGTATCCCAGTTTACTTAAGATAGATTTGGCCACGAGCTGGTTAGTAATATTATCTTCAGCCACAAGAATTTTCAACCTTTTGCGTTCTGCCTTGCGACGCTGGAAGTTTTCACCTAAAGAATGTTTTGTTAGAATTTGTTTTTTGGAATCACTTGTTTCTTGGTCTCCAAAAATGGAAAGGATACAATCGAAGAGCAGTGTTGGCTTAATTGGTTTGGTTAAATATGCATGAAAGCCAAGATCAGATAAACGTTGCGAGTCGCCTCGTTTTCCCATAGAGGTCAGCATTACCAGTTTACAGGGAGGTAAATTGGGGTCGGCTTGCATTCTTGCAGCAAATGTTTCCCCATCCATTTCAGACATCATCATATCCACAATAATTAGATCAAAGGGATCATTTTCTTTGACAGCGTACTCCAAAATATCAAGTGCTTCAGGACCACTTGATGAAGATGATAACTTGCAACGCCACTGAGTAAAGTAAGCCTCTAATATTTTACGATTAGTTTGGTTGTCATCGATAATCAAGATTCGCTTTTCTCGTATGACTTTTGGCAGACTTCTTCGTATTGGGGGCTTTATGCTCTGCTTCCCGAAAAAGGCTGTAAACCAGAAGGTAGAACCAGACCCTAACTGACTTTCTACACCAATCTCACCATCCATCAGTTCAACTAATTGTTTGCTGATTGAGAGCCCTAAGCCAGTGCCACCAAATTTGCGAGTTGTAGATGCATCAGCCTGAGTGAAAGCACTGAATAGCTTATCTTGGTTTTCAGGTGATATGCCAATACCTGAATCAATAACCTCAAAACGTAAGCGAGTCGCTTGGTGGGTTTTTTCAAGGCTAGTGATTCGGACCACAATTTCACCTGTAGTTGTAAATTTCACAGCATTGTTGATCAGGTTTATCAGAATTTGGCGTAATCTACCTGGATCACCTATGAGATCCTTGGACACAGTTTCATCTATAAAATATGCTAGTTCGAGACCCTTGTCAGCTACCATTGAGCTGACCACATCAAGAGTCTGTTCCAGAGTTGTTCCAATATTAAAATCAATTATTTCCAGCTCAATATTCCCAGATTCAGCTTTTGAATAATCAAGAATATCATTGATAATTGTTAAAAGGTTCTGGCCACTAGACTTGATAATTCCGGTATACTCACGTTGCTCTTTGCTCAGGTCAGTATCCATGAGGAGTCCGGTCATTCCGATGACTCCATTCATGGGAGTTCTGATCTCATGACTCATGTTAGCCAGAAATTCACTCTTCGCAGTATTGGCCATCTCTGCTTCAGCAGCCATATCACTTGCCCGCTCTACAGCCGTTTCAAGGTGGATATTCAGTTGTTTCAATTTTTGGTCTGCATTTTCAAGCTGCTCCTGATGAAGAAAGTTTTTGCGTGAACTTGATTCCTTAAAGTATGAAGCTAGAATAACTGAAAAAACGGCTGGAAGTAACATGAAAGAAAAGAGAATAGTATCTGTGGATGCTCCAACATTGAAAATGCTATATGCCAGATAAAGACAAGCCAAAAGGAGTGATGTTACAGCGTTTTCAAAATGTTGACCCTTAGTTATCATAGCAAAAAAGATGAGGGGCGTGAAAATTGACGCTGTATATCTGGCATCAAGAACACCGGCATGCATAGCACCAATTGAAACAATGATAAATTCAACTATTAACAAGAGTTTAAGTGCCCGATAGTTTTTGCTAACAAAGGTAAGCCCCAAAACAATCAGAGCTGAAATAGATACCAGGATTCTGTTTAAGAAAAAGAGTTTTGCCTCTTCAACATTGAAGAGTGGATCCCAAAAAACAAATGAGCCATAAATTAGAGCTCCAATTACCAAGGCTATTCTAACCTGGTATATGTATCCATCTTTAAGGATCTTAGACCAATATCGTTCTTCTAGTGAAATCTGGTCAAAATTGCATTTTAAGATACTAAGACGTTCTAAGTTCACTGAATTTATTCCTAAAACTTCAACTTTTGTTATGTTGGCCAACTCATTATTGACCACCATTAATAAGAAAACAGATGAGGTAGCCTCAAACCACCCATGAGTGAAATATGCACCAACAATAATAGCTGCAATATATGTGCCTATAAAATAAATCCCGGATCGCCACCAATTTTTCAGCGAGTTACATCAATTTATGTTACAGAACGTATTTCGATATTGTGATTGATAGCCGCCCAAAGTATCCCTTATTTATTTAGATCAATGAACCGAATTGCTCTGACACTACCGCATAACACCCTTGTTATTTATTCTTTAACTAACGCGGGTGTTATGTTTCCAGACCACTTCTAAGTATTCTTGCGAGTAGTGGACAAATTGACCTCCAAGCTCATTAATACTATCATTGGTCCTAGAACCTCCACACATGTTCAGACATATGCATAAATTTTTAACTGCAGCAAACTGACGGCATGTTTTTTGCGTCACAGGCCAATGCTGGTAGTTGTTCGTGAGAAGTGGATCAACACCTAACCGAGGGGCTTAAAATATTGAAACATGCTGATTATTATTTTACTCCAGATATTGAGAGCGAATATCAACTTTTTCACAATAAGCAGTCTCTTTTTTCTAGAAGGGGAGGGCTAATTCTAGGGCTTGTTGTATTTAATCTATTTCTCATTCTAGATTATCTTTTAATACCACAATATTTACTTTACTCAATCTTAATAAGAGTCCTTATTGTGAGCCCAATATTCTGTCTTGGTATCGTGGCAACTTACACAAAGAAGCATCTAAACAATCTCGAATATATAACTGGGCTTGTATTGTGCGCAGCTCTTGGTGCAAATCTGGCATTAGACCATATCGGTTTTCCACATACCAATCACTATTATGTCGGACTTATTTTACTGCTGACATACGGTGTGATTTTCTTCAGAATCCAATTAAAACTGACAATAATTATTTCAGCATTTGTATTTCTGGCTTATGAGATTATCAGTATCTCACGACACAACCTGTCACCTGAATCTGTCAATATCCTAAACAACTCTCTGTTTGTTTTTTCTGCAAGTTTCCTGACTCCATTTGTGGCATTCTTCATGGATAAATATTCACGAATTATTTTCATCCAGCAAAGTAAAATTGAACATGCAATGGCTCTAGAAACAGAACTTCGCAAAGCAGAAAGATTAGATGCAATTGGTACGATGATCGGTGGAATATCACATGAATTTAATAACGCACTGCAAAGTCTATTTCTCTACGCAGGTATGGCTAAAGAGAGGCTACCTGAAGACAAGTTTCTAAATGAAGATTTTGATAATCTTCTTAAATCTGCCAATGATGCAAAGCATCTGGTAGAACAAGTAATGTTGATCAATTCATTAGATTCAGGTGATAAACAACTTGTGAACTTACCAGAAATCATTGCTGAAACGATTAACCTCAAATTCGCACACAACATACCTGGCGTTACAATTGAGCTTCACTTAGAGAATAGTTGCCCTGAGATATTGGGTGATAAAAACCAAATCCAGCAAGCCCTTGAAAAGGTCTTGGACAACGCACTATTGGCTATGGAAAATGGTGGAGTACTTAAGGTACATCTGGATTATTAAGTTCTAGGTAATCAGCCTGGACGGGTCTCCTTAAACATTACAGATACTGGTGTTGGTATGACGGAGGAAACACTTAATCAGATTTTCAATCCATTTTTCACTACGCGGGAAATTGGACAAGGAAAGGGGTTTAGCTTACCTATTGTTTATAATATTCTCCAGAACCTAGGCGGCTCAATTACTGCAACCAGTAAGTTTGGTGAAGGATCAAGCTTTCTGATTGAATTTCCGATCCATGAAATCAAGGATCAAACGGCATGATCAATCGTTTCCACTACCTATTCAACCCAAATGAAACCATCCAAGATGTAAGAGAGAGATTACTAGGGATAATTTTCAAAGTTATTTCCATTATTGGATTTCCTGTAATGATAGTTGCTCTTATTGAAGCCGTCATGCTTGATCAATATTTACCCGCAGTATTATATGGTTTCATGTTTTCAGCGATTCTCCTCGTAACAGTGTTTCAAAAAAGAATACTTAATACTCTTCTGGCTAACTCCATCGATACGTTTAGGTAAGCTTCTTGGA
>JAOZSM010000050.1 GCA_029939675.1 Fidelibacterota bacterium | reverse complement strand
TGGATGCTGGTTGTGAATACGTCCGCATCACGGCCCCCAGTGTTAAAGAAGCCCGGAATCTAGGTGTTATCAAAGCTGCTTTGGCTAAACGCGGTTACACCGTTCCGCTCATTGCTGATATACACTTTGTGCCTCGTGCTGCTGAAATTGCGGCACAATTGATCGAAAAAGTCAGAATAAATCCAGGAAATTATGTTGACCGGAAGAATTTTCAGCAGTTAGAATACACTGAGTCTGAGTATCAAGCCGAACTTGAGCGTATTCGTGAACGTTTCACTCCCCTGGTTAAGCTGTGCCGTGAAGCAGGTACAGCCATGCGAATTGGTTCCAATCATGGTTCTCTTTCTGATCGGATATTGAATCAATATGGGGACACCCCTTTGGGCATGGTAGAATCTGCTTTGGAGTTTGTGAGAATCTGTGCTGAAGAGAACTACCATAATCTGGTAATCTCTATGAAAGCCAGCAACACTCGGATTATGATTCAAGCCTATCGGCTATTGGTGGACCATATGGAACAAGAGGGGTTCAATTATCCCCTTCATTTGGGAGTAACGGAAGCAGGTGATGGTGATGATGCCAGAATTAAATCAGCTCTGGGCATCGGATCTCTGCTCAATGATGGTTTTGGTGACACAATCAGGGTTTCGCTCACGGAAGCGCCAGAAGCCGAAATCCCGGTGGCTCTTAATCTGGTAAAAAACATAGTTCCACTCCAAAATCATGTAAAAATACCCACGTTAAAAACACTGCCCATCAACCTCTTTGAGTATGCACGAAGAACCAGCCAACGACTCTCAATTATTGGTGATAATCAAGTACCTATTGTGATAACAGACCTTGCTTCACAAGTGGCAAATCCTGAATTTGATCTTAATAATGCTGGTTATCAATTCGATTCGTTAAGCCAAACCTGGATAGCTGGTGACCTGGGTGCTGATATTCTATATTTTGGCAAAACAGAGCCTCGTATTCCCCTTTCAGAGAAGACGCTAATACTCTATGATTCAGCTACATGGATCACTATGCATGAAGACAATCACCATTTCCCATTATTTGATCTGGCATCCTTTATTGCTTCTGATAAGCAGCATAGTCTGGCCAATTTCGTGGAGGTTGATGCCCAGACACCAGCTAACCAACTGCCTGAAGATCCCAGTATAATCTGGGTACTCTCTTCCAGAAACAGCAACCGCTTGGCTGAGCAACGCAAATTCATATTTGAGCTGTTCCAACATGATAAACATAATCCTGTTATTCTCCTGAATGACTATCAAGACCTGTCCCGCAGTGAGTTACTGCTGGCAAGTGGTACTGAAGCAGGTGGCTTGTTAAACGATGGACTGGCAGATGGTGTGTGGCTGCGCTCAAAAACCGTAGCTCAACAAGATTTAACTGAAATTGCCTTTGGTGTACTGCAAGCCAGTCGAAGCAGAATGACCAGAACTGAGTATATTGCCTGTCCATCCTGCGGCCGAACTCTTTTTGATCTGGAGGAAGTAACAGGCCAGATCAGAGCCAGGACAAATCATCTCAAAGGTGTCAAAATTGGTATCATGGGTTGTATTGTGAATGGTCCCGGAGAAATGGCTGATGCTGATTTTGGATATGTTGGTACTGGTCCTGGCAAAGTTTCCCTATATCGCGGTCAAACAGTCGTTCAAGCGCATGTCCCCCAGGGCGAAGCAGTGGATTCTCTCATTGATTTGATTAAGAGTGAGGGATATTGGGTTGATCCAATGTGATGTTTTGCTCTGAAGGTCATGCACTACTTGAAAAGTCCTTTTATTTAACTTCAAATACTTCAATGGTAATACTCTTCTTGGGAATGTTTTTTTTATACCTGGAAATGATTTCAGGCTTAGATTTGACGCACCATGATTAAACCAGTAGGAATGTTTATGAGAACCTCTCTTTTAAGTATTGCATTATTTGTGCTGTTCGTGATTCCACAAACCTTTGCCCAACAAACCAAATCTCTGGTTACAGCTCAGGAGCATGTAGCCTTTGCCCAAAGTATCTACTGGTCTGCCCTGACCCCCTCAGAGAAACAGACCTTTTTGTTTGCCTATATCTCAAGTGCTTACGAAACCCGGAATCTAGCTAATGAAACCATCGCCACCTCCCCCCGGAATACTCATCACTTTAACGAAGAGATCGATAATCTATTTGTGATCTGGCAGAATCTATTAGAGATGGAAGACAATAGTGATGCCGCCATGGAAGAATTCATGGGCTGGATCGACCTATACTATGAAATTGAAATCAATAAGGCTTCACCATTTATGAATGCCCTGAAATATGCCCACCAGAAGTTACGCTCTGAGGATAAATCGGTCCTGGAACTTTTCTGGGGACAGGCAACAGCTCCTGATTCCAAGCTACCGAAGGATGAAGTCCTTGAGCAGAAAGCGATCGAACGAAAAATTGCAGCATCTGAGGCAAGAAGAAGCCTTGATTCAGCAGCTGAACTCGATCCACCACTGGCCTATAAGCCCCTGGGCAGCCCTTCTCAAACTGCATTTGTCCTCACACCTGAAGAATTAAATATCATTGCTTTGGCAGTAGAGACTGAATGTCTTAATAAAAATCAACCAGATGTACTTCAAGATCCTGTTTTTCTCGAAGCCCTGGCTCGCAAATATAATTTTGACAGTATGGCTGCCTTTAATCTTAAGTTCTCATACTCTCAAACCAACCAGGAACGTTGGAGATACATGAATAAACTGATCATCGAACAGGCTTTTGATCAGGATTGTATGTAGGTTTTTGGGTTTGATGGGTTCAATGGGTTTTACGAGTCTTCAAGTTCTATGAGTTTTTGTATGTTGTATGTTGGATGGTGAGGGATTTGTTAATAACTCTTTGCACTTCTGCAGGAATATTTTATAAGTTTGGCGGCTTCGCAAAAAGTATATGACAGAACATGAATATCGCCCTAACATCCATATTTATAGTCTTTTATGCAAACACGGGCTACGTTCTTAATCATCAACACTTTGCGCCTCTGCGTTCTCTGCGAGAGGGACTTTTTGCGGGATCGTCAAGTTTTACTTTTAAATAGAATCATCCCAGGGAACCGTCTGTAAACCTCCCCGGTTCTCAGTTATAATTCCATAGCACATATCTAAATAGTTTATTGGGCTAAACCGATAAGCTTGTCACATCACTTACGTTCAAGAAGGGAGTTTTGTATGCTAGCACGTGTATTGAGTAGTTCACTTATCGGGATAGATCCTTATCTGGTTGAGGTTGAAGTCAACGTTGAGGGTCATGCTTTCCGGTACAACACAGTTGGATTACCAGAATTGGCAGTCCGTGAAAGTAAAGAGAGGGTCATTTCAGCCATTAAAAACAGTGGCTTTAAATTTCCGCCAAAAGCATATACCATCAATCTGGCACCAGCGGACATCAAAAAGGAGGGGTCAGCATTTGATTTACCCATTGCCATTGGCATTCTGGCAGCTCTTGGATCGGTGATCCATGAAGATCTGGAAGACTATGTGCTCATGGGCGAACTATCCCTTGATGGAACTCTGCGACCGGTAAAAGGAGCCCTGCCTTCTGCTGTGGGTGTGCATGAAAGCAAACTTAAAGGGTTAATTCTGCCAACTCAAAATGCCCGCGAAGCAGCCATCACTGGCGATATTGATGTCATTCCGGTGGACACTCTGCTGGATGCCATTCTATTTCTAAATGGTGAAAAATATATTGAGCCTCTTGAAGTAGACGCCAAACTGTTATTCACTAAAGCCCAGAACTATCCAGTTGATCTGGCCGATGTACGCGGTCAAGCTCATGTTAAACGGGCTCTGGAAGTAGCTGCAGCAGGTGGGCACAACGTCCTTATGATTGGTCCGCCTGGATCTGGAAAAACCATGTTAGCCAAGCGCTTCCCCACCATTCTCCCTCAGATGACCCTGGAGGAGGCCCTGGAGACCACTAAGATCCACTCCATTGCCGGGATGGTCCGCACAGAAGGCCTGGTGGCAACGCGTCCTTTCCGTTCACCGCATCATACGATTTCTGATGCAGCTCTGGTTGGTGGTGGTCGAATTCCCCGACCCGGTGAAGTGAGTCTGGCTCATCACGGTGTGTTGTTCCTGGATGAGTTACCTGAATTTCAAAAGAATGTGCTGGAGGTGATGCGTCAACCCCTGGAGAATACTGAAGTCACCATCAGTCGCGCCAGTATGAGTCTTACTTATCCGGCGAATTTTATCTTATTGAGTGCGATGAATCCCTGTCCCTGTGGCTACAGCAGCGATCCGCGTCATGAGTGTACCTGCAGTAGTGTGGGCATTCAAAAATACATGGCTAAGATCTCAGGTCCTTTATTAGATCGGATTGACCTGCATATTGAGGTCCCGGCAATCCCCTTTGATGAATTGGCAGCTAAAGAAGATGGCGAGTCATCCAGGATCGTGCGCAAACGGGTTCAAGATGCCAGGGATCTCCAAATTAAACGGTTCGAAAAAGATACTAAAATTCATTCAAACGCTGATATGCCGCCCAAGATGATTCGAACGATCTGTCTGATTGACAAGACCTCGGCTGAATTACTCCGATCAGCTATCACAAATCTTGGTTTGAGTGCCCGGGCATATGATAGAATTCTGAAAGTATCACGAACCATCGCTGACCTGGGTCAATCAGACCAGATCGCGGCAGAACATATATCAGAGGCTATCCAGTACCGTACTTTGGATCGGCAGTTGTGGATGAATTGAGAGGTTAATGAGTTTTTGAGTTCTATGGGTTTTTGGGCTCTGTGTGTTTTTTGGTTTTGGGGGTGATTTGTCTTTCTAATGGAGCCTTGTCTCAGAAAAATAAGATACTACTGGCTGCATTAAGTACTTTCAGCTATTCTTGTCCACACTGATGAGTCAAAAAGGATCGTTTATGAGACTATATTCCTGAGTTCAGTCAATCCCTTGCAAACCCAGTAAACAGAGTCTCAAAATCAATACATCAAAATATGACACTTGCAACGTATTTGGGACTACTCAACTAATATCCGAATGGAGTCGAGAGAAAGATTACGACTTGTTTCATTTGAACTCCACTAAGCATTTTGTGTTTGTTTGAGATTAATATTTGCATTGATAGACTCAGCTCAGCTCAGTAAATAGAAAATGCTGTGATCAGTAAACAGGATATGAACAGCAATCCTTTTTAAGTTGCTCACTATTTTTTTTATCACGAACTATTATTGCGACTTATTAGAATAGAGATCTGGTCGTAGTTCTTGAGCCAGGAAATTTGGATGCTCGCGTCTATCTATCAATTCTTCAGGATCAAGGGTTGTCAGAACCATACTCTCACTATTTCCAGGATCTTCAATAAATTCAATAACACGTCCCCATGGACTGATACTGCCTGCCCATCCTGGAAATCGTTTTCCTTTTGGCTCATATTCACTCGGGGGACGACTCTCCGCACTGTTGCATACAACTGCGTAATAGCCATTTTCCCAGCAAGCTTTCACTATACTCATTCCATGTATTGATTCTTTCAGATACTGATCTCTTGGCACATTATAATAACCGAAGGGCATGAGTACGATCTCTGCGCCCCGTTGATAGAGAGTGCGGGTCATCTCGCCAAAGAAGGCATCGCGACAGATCGCAATCCCTACTTTAGCCTGCGGGAGTTGAAAGACATTAATTTTGTCACCAAAATCCCAATGTGGCTGTTCGTGAACAGGTACATGAATTTTCCGTTGAATACCTATGAGCCCATTTGCATCCACCAGAACATGTGAACAGTAGTGTTTGTTCTTACGACTCTCGATAATACCGAAGGCAATAATGATGTCCAATTCAGAGGCCAGTTGAATGATCTTTTCTGAGGAGGGTCCTGGAATAGGTTCAGCAATATCTTTTGAGATATTTGAAGGAATATAACCACTGACATTCAATTCGGGAAACAGAACCAGGTCTGCACCCTTCTCTGAAGCAATTTTGCACCACTTTTGCATGTCAGCAATACTCTCTCTTGTTTTTCCAATCAGATTCCTACAAGAGATCGCCGCAACTGAAATTTGATCCATATTTTGATTCCTTAGTAAATGTTTATTTTACTTGAAATGACCTGGACAAGCTTTCATTTACAATACCATCTTGGACCAATGACTGAACCTTCCAGTAATATGTTGTTGATGTTTCTAGGTTTTCTAACAGGAGCTCATGCTTATGGTTCGAGGGTTCATAAGGTGAAAACAAAGGATTCAGACAGCTGACCAGGAAAATGGCTAGAGTAAACAGTATCAAACTTATCCGAGTGATGAGCAATTTTCTATATGAAACCGAGAACAAGCCGAAGGGGATAAATAGTGATATCATTGCCAATGGTAATGTTCGAGAATCATTTATCTCTGCACCAGAATAAAATGTAACACTCTCAAAGTCAGAATCTGATGATACTCGAACTTGATATTCAGGTGCATCTCCACGCCACTCAAGAAGAATCGCATCAGAATTGATGGCATCTCCATTTCCGGGGAAATCCAAGGTAATCCCTGAAAAGAGTTCGGGCATATTGTACTTTGCCGATCCCTTAGCTATCAGTGTATCAACACTTAGTACAGCCGCTTCCTCAAAGTCATGGAAATTAAATAGCGTAATAGTTCTTAATTTTAGATCATATATAGCTGAATAGACTGTAGGTGGAATTCCAACTTGGTGTGTAGCATCTAGGATAGACCTAAATTTGTCTGTTGTATATTCTTCTTCTGCGGCAATTAGCATTTCTTTTGCCTTCGAATAGCGATAACAATACATCCATTTTTCGTTCTTTGTATCTAGCAGGTAAAAGTTTGTCATTAATTGAAATGAGCTCTCAGGCTCTATGAACTCAACATCGAAATCGCCAAATTCAGTTACCATAGATTTACCAGAAGCATCGCCCCACATACTGTGTCCCTGCCAGTGTGGAGTGTAATACTGCTCATATATTGATTTTGCTTCAGCGACAGTCTTACAATGCTCAAGGATATATTCAACAATCTCACCGGGCATTGTTGGTTTAAAAAAATGATTCTTTATATCATCTCTATAAGGTAAATCCGCCCCATCATACCAGAGACCATGTTCATTGATTCCACCAACATTCTGGAACCCTTGTGATACATGATATCCTAGATAAATTCGGTCGTATTTCCCCTCTTGATCAGCATAAACTGCAACCTGTGTTGCCAGATTAGTATGAGATTTATTTGTTCCAGCTAATACATGTTGACTATCGGCTCCGAAGAAAACTGTGCAGGCATTCAGCTTGGATTCTATTGATAGTCCAAGTAACATGTAAATTCCTAGTAGCAAATATTGCCTTGTTTTATCCATCATTACTCTCTCCAAGCAAGTGGTAGCGCCATGGTTACAGAATAGGTACGATTGCGATTTTCAGCTGTTTCTCTGGGTAATAATTTTCGTAAGCCCTGATCAATTTGAAGACACATCCTGGCTGAAGAGTGATTGATGCTAATACCAGCAAGCAAGCCAACATCCCACTCATGAATATTCTCCATGACTCCAACATCATTGATTCCGAATATTAGCATTGAAGGCATCAAGCCTAGCTCGACATCAACGGCTAAAGGACCGAGATCAAATAGATACGCGGTTACATGAATTGGAGCCCCAGTATAGATCAAAATATTATGAAGATACAGTTCACCTACGGATGATATTAAGGCTCCTTTATTCATAATAGAAAATGCAAATTTAACTGATGTGTTGTTTGATACTGGATAAGTTAAGTAAGCACCAAGTGACATACTTGGTATGGAATTATACTGCTCACCAGTCTCGCTGCCAGTAAAAGTCGACATCCCAATACCAAGCGTCACACCACGTTCTTGTCCCATTACATTTAAAGGAGGCAACAATAATAGGAGCAAAGCAAACCTTGCTAATATCGACAAGTAATTAATCATTCTGTGTAAAATCCTGTCCGTGCCACCCGAGAATGGATGCTGGGAGTATGTGAGCAAAGTATAGGAAGAATACCACTTCAATTGGTCCCACAGCGATACGACTGCGAAAGATCAAGATCGCTGCAATAGCGGTACCCAGGATTATCATTGTAAAAATCTGGTAAGCTTTGCTAACTGCTAAATCAACCTGCTGTTGTTGTAAACCAGAAAGGAGGTTTTTCCTTGTGTGAGCCTGTTTCCAAAGCCCCTTATTCGCATACACTTTGAGATATGTCCAGATTGCAATTACTGAGCTTAGCGATATCCCGATGATGGGCCAGGTCAAAGATTCTGATTTTGTAAGGATAATTCCAAAAACCGTTAAAGCGAGAACTACAAAATAATGTAGCATAATTCCACTTTTTTGTTTCTGGATGTTTGTCTTTCCCATTGTTAACTCCTGCTATTTAGTTATCAATCTGTCCAACTCTTTTTAAACAAGCCTCAAGTACATATGCATTACACAAATTCAATCCAGTTTTCGTTTAGAGGCCATGATGATATTTCAGTGGTTATTATGAGATCATGACCGATGACCGGATGAAGAGAGTCGTGAATGTACTGTATTACGGTACATGTTTATCGCTGCTTTCGTGTTCAACATTCCCCCAGGCAATATCCTTTTCGCGCCAGCCGATGACTGCCGCTGGCATTATGTGCGCCAAATAGACTAGGGCAATCGCAGTAATAGCATTCATAGGGATTCCAATTATGGTATGTCCGTATATGAGAACTAGCGTGGTAATGATAAAGATGGCGTATGCATATTTCAGACCAGTATTTATTACCTGAATCTCTCGTTCATCCAACTTGCTACTTGAAATGTGAATCAGCTGCCATAGTCGTGTTTTGTAAAAACCAGCATAATATGTTGAGACAATTATGAAGAGGAATACAACCATTATTCCGCCCAGCAGCGGGAGCCGTTCAGAACTTTTCAGCAAGTCTTTGAATATTTCAAAGAATGCAATCATGAACAATAGCGCGATCAAATTAATCGCTATTAGCATTTTACGTTTTTTAAATGACTGGCTATTCATCATTATGATCTCCTTTTGTGGTCTTGGCTTTAAGTAAATCTGCACTCAAGGGTGCAAATGCTTCAGTGGAAAAAATTAATTCCAGAGGAAGCTCAAAATACTCACTGATCTTAAAAGCGAGATCTAGACTGGGGTTATAATCCTGTCTCTCCAGATACCCAATTGTTTGAAAGTTGACACCAATTGCTCCTGCCAATTCAACTCGTGATAGATTTCGGTCACGTCTGAGAATTGCGATTCGATTGTATATTTTTCTTGTTTCCATGCTATAGATTAAACATAATGTTGTATTCTTGCAACATTTAATTGTAATTTGCTTACACTTTTCTGGTGATACCTGATATAATAATCATCCTTCACTGCTTGTTTTGTGAAAGTATTTGCTGTGTGTATTGAGGCTACTGGTCATGTTACCATTTTCCGATTAATCATCTTCAACTTCTTCTTTAATCTATCTTCTTTAACACAGTGAAAACACCATCAGACTTAATTCCCTCTATTCCAGTAGGATTTCCATTTTCATCAGAAACAAAGGTCAGCGTGTCTCCAAGCCCCTTAACAACAAATCGATTTGGTGTAACCGGCAATAGTTGAATTTTTAGAATACTGTTCTTACCATAATACAACTTGCTATCAGAAACCATCACCTTGCGATCCTTGCCAATATTTCTCTGGTTACCAGATACATAACGATACTTACCAGTAAATCGCTCTAACTCGTCATGTGATAGCACTAGAAACTGATTATTATTAAAGGGGGTCTACTTTCCCAAGTGCCCACAAGCTGCATATTCGGCCAATATTTTTGTAGAGGGAACTCGTGTCGGATCAATAAGATTATTCAGGACTGCAACATATATCTGCGACTCTGGCAGATACAAAGTATGGCAAACAAACCCGAATATTCCTCCACCGTGCGAAACTACCTTTTCACCCTCAATCTCTTCGAGATACCATCCCAAACCAAAATCTGCTACTTCATCAGAATTTAAAGTGACCGGACTAAGAACGCTATGGAGGCTTTCTTTACTTATTATCCGGCCACCAAAATATGCATCTGCCCACTTTGCCAGATCATCAATATTTGAGAATAATCCCTCTGCACCATTCAAATGTGTCAGGTTCATCCAATCAGCAGATTCCTGCATAAGTAACTGGTATACATCATTTCTAATGAACACCACAACATAGAAATCATGTCCCTCTCTATTCATTTCTCTTTGTATTTTTTTTGCTGCATCAAGCAAGCACCTCAATATAGTGATATCGCCATCCATTAAACCCTGGGTAGTCCAACCTTTATCGAGATTGTCAAACAATATCCAAACTTCATTTTTATTCCGGAGATATTTTGACAGATGTTGACGTATCTCGCGAATATTGTGTGAGTGTATTAGAGCTGTGACTTCCTGTGCCATTAACTTTGTATCTGAATTATCTCCATATTTACTGCGGTACTCCTCAGAAATGGAGTTGGACAACTCTCCGAGCCTCTCTGAAAAATCCCCTTCTGCGATATAAGGGTTTGACTTATACAATGATGATAGGGTTTGGTAATCATCATATAATTGATGATCGCGGAGATGTAGATCAAGGTCCTTTTGTAAGACTTTGTTGCAGTCTTAATAGTTGTCCCTATGCGTTCAGGGTTTCCAGGATATGCTATAAAGCCACTCAGTTTATCCATTTTCTCCTCCTTGGAGTCCACATTCCAGTATTGATACAGACCCGCACAAGACGAATCTCTTTAAGATATTGTCTGTATTAGCATACGATGGGTATTCTATCTTGGGATTAATTTCTTGATCCCCACAACATCTCTCATTAATACAAACTAATATCTACTAGTTCAGTCGTTTTTCGTATAAAATCCATTATCAGAACTTCTTTCCACAACCGATAAAAAACAAACCTACGCCCCATCCAACAAAAGCCAGCTACAAATTTACTCGCATAGCCTGTTGTTTATAACATATATATTAATATTGGGAATATAGTGTTGATTTTTTTACAACTCAATGCTTGAATTTATATATATATCAGTTACTTTCTGGTGTTCTCAAAGACATTGAATAATCCCGGGACTAGATTCACATTTGAGCAACTTGTAGTTACCAGATGCAAGCTTGTGTATTTGGTAAAGAAAATGTTAACTTAATTTGTGAGGAGCTAGTTCAATGAAACGATTTCCAAAAATAATTATCTTGGCCATGCTAATTATGGGGATGTGGCCTACTGACATTTATGCCTCAAGACTTTTTTCCATGATTGCTGATGATGGGTACTACCTCAGTAGTAATAGTAATCCCATTGATGATAACTTTGAATTTGTGGCAAATGTTTTATTAAGCTCTGATTTCAGAGCTCAGGGTGACGATTATAATTATGGTGGATGGGGTATGATCAACTATGCAGATGAGGGAAGTCCTGATGGTCCCATATTTATCACTAAATTCGATAGTCCTAATCAAGCGGATAGTGATCCAGCCTATCCAGTAGCAGTCAGCAGCTTACTTAATGATGTCTGGAATACTACCACAATATTAGCTCATGTTCGTAGACCTACGTCTGGTGCTGAATCAATCCCGGATCCCCACCCCTGGTATAAGAAGGTTAATGGAAAATATTACAATTTTATACATAACGGGACTATTCATAACCGAGAAGGTTTAAAAGACCTAATAGGTGATTATTGGATTAATTACTTTGGTGGACTCAACACATTTGGGATTGGAACCTGGTCGGAGGAACCAGGATGGTCTCGAGTTATTGATTCGGAATTATTTTTCTTTTGGCTCCTAAAAAATATTGTCATTGAAGAATACGATATAATCGCGGGTCTTCACTCAGCACTCTCTGATCCATATTTTGACAACATAACCACATGGAATTCTGAAGATGAACATTTAAACTTTGTGCTAACTGATGGGCAAGCACTCTGGGCTTATCGGAGGGCTGGGCCTGAGCTGTATCCAAATAATCCAGATCGTGTGCACACACTGTTTTATTCAGAAAGCAATATAGATATTGGTGACAATCATATACACATGAAAACTGTTGCATCTCAAACCACGATGCACAGTACTTATGGCGCCTGGATTGAGTTGGACAATTATGACTTAGTCTATGTACCCCGTAGTGGATCCAGTGAATTATATCCTGCCTTCATTATCTCGGACAAAGCTGAGACAAAAACTCTGAATAATAACTGGAACTGGGTCGGTTTTCCAGTTTTGGATGATATCCAAGGTACACCCATAGCTGAAGCGTTAGGATCTCTAGCTCCTAATGGACAAGTGATGTTAGGCGAAAGTCAAAATTCCGTGTATTCTCCATCTACAGGCTGGAGCATTAATTTTAACCTGAATGGTACAGCAGGTTATAAACTTCAAATGTCCGAAACTCACGACAATTATTCTCTCAGAACTGTAGGTGAACTTATTCCGACTGATGCGCCGATTACTCTGCAGGCAGGTGAGAATTGGGTTAACTATTTCTTAGATGAAACCAAACACCCCTGGGATGCTTTACTACCGGAGGTTAAAGATCGACTGACCTCTATCCGTGGGCAACACTGGTATATGTACAAATTTAAAGGACAATGGTATATGGCAGAACCTTCCGGATGTGATGGCCCCGAACCTGACGAAAGTTGTATTTTGTTTAGATATGGTTCTATGTATGTCCTCACTGTTTCGCCCGGATCTGATATTTCCCTCATATGGCAACCTTCACAGGCACCACCACGAGGAAAAAGTGTAACGGCCACTTCGTTTCATGTTAATGAGCTGGCTGATTATTCTGCACTAGTAGTAGAGACTGTAGAAGATCCAGAAACAGTTACTGAGATAGGTGTTTTTATCGATGATGTTTGTATTGGTGCTGAACCGGTTGACGAATTTCCTGTTTATATGCAAGCATATAACGGTGACCAGTCTCTAGACGATGTTAGCTTTCAGGTCGTTAGAGAATCAGGTTTGGCTAAAGGTATAAACAATTCTGAGGCAAGACTTGAGCCAAGCAATACTAACCTTGAGCACCACAGGCTCAGTCACTTGGAACATGAGATAATAGAGGGTGGTTTTTCTGTTTACCATGCTGATCTAGAGAAGAGCCCTGAACCCATGATCACAGCATCTTCATTGATCTCCTGCTATCCCAACCCCTTTAATCCTAGCACGATCTTACTTTATGAGTTAGCTAAGGATGCACCTGTTTCAGTGATTGTGTACAATATGCAAGGAAGGGTAGTAGATAACTTGTATAATGGGAGTCAAAACAGAGGACAACATGAATTGATCTGGAACGCAAGCTCCTATGAATCAGGTTTGTATTTTGTGGTGTTCAAGACAAGCGATTTCCAGACCACCCAAAAAGTAATGTTACTCAAGTAATTGAGTTGATATGATAACAATATCCTTGCGAAGGTTCGATACTTTTGCAAGGATATATGAAAAACAATAAGAGTAACAGCTAGAAAAAAGAGAAACGGAATAGCATCAATTTGACTAACCTGAAACGAACTTCGCGTTCTAAGCACTCTCTCCGAGGGAAGCTGTTCCTTTTATTATTAGGATTAACAGTTCTGCGTTATCCTGTCTTGGCAACAACCTGGATCGTGCAGCACGAACCCGGTGGACATTTCATGCACGTCCAGGATGCCATCGATGGCTCCTCCCATGGAGATACCATCCTTGTAGAACCTGGGATTTACTTAGAGAATATTAATTTTAGCGGAAAGAATGTTATCCTCACGTCCCGTTATATATATACTAATGATGAGGATTACATCAATAACACGATTCTGGATGGTAATCATGCAGGTCGAGTAGTAATTTTTGAAAATGGAGAATCCAGAGAAGCTCAACTCAATGGTTTTACTGTTCAACACGGGTTTTTTACCCGCACAACTGAGCATCAGGAAATCCGCTTTGGTGCAGGAATATTGATTACAAGCAGTAGTCCTCGCATAACAAATTGCACTATCAAAAATAATCACATACCTAATGGTGGATCTGGCAGTGGAATTGGGATACTCTATTATTCTGCGCCATTCCTATCCAATCTAAGTATTCATAATAACTGGTCTGGAATGGGTGGTGGTGGAATAGCTATTGGATATTGGGATAATTTTGTGGAATGGGATCCCATAAATAAATGTAGCATTTACAATAATTATGGGGCATACCAAAATGACCTCGCTATTGGTGAAAACTATCCAAGGCCAATGGATATTCCACTGGATACTTTTTCGGTGAGTACACCAGATGAACATTTCACCGGTTTAGCAGAAAACGTGACACTCACAATTCAACAAGGTTATTACTCGCAGGTCACCCATAATCTTTATGTTAGTCTAACTGGTGATGATTCTAATTCAGGGAGTTCATTTGAAGAGCCTCTTAAAACTATTCAATATGCCCTCGCAATCATAGAAAGCGATAGTCTTAACCCGCGCACCATATTTCTCAGTCCCGGTACATACTCACCTTCAAATGGTCAACATTTACCATTAAACCTGAAAAGCTTTGTCTCGATCCAAGGTACAGGTAAGGAAACAACAATACTCGATGGAGAAGAGGAAACACAACTCATCATGGGTCGCTATGATAATTATTATAAATTATCGGATATGACTATCCGTCATGCGGCCTATCATGGATCCCATCTTGCCATCACCGTTACAGAAAATATAGAAGCGGAATATTGTAATCTTCGTCTCACTGAAAATAGTGGAGGAGTGATTTCAATGTTAGGGTACGGTGGTGAGGGACTCCCACACCCCTATAACAGTTCTATTCTTCTCGATAGCTTGGAAATCATCAACAACACTTGCCGTTGGAGCATGTATATCTGGTTTCACAGAGATGCAATATTCCAAAATAGCATTATTCGGAATTCCCAGCCCGTGTATGATGAAGTACTTGAGACAAATCTAAACTATCCACTTCAGTTGAGGGGGGCATCTGCATATGAACCGCAGAACCCAATAACAGTGAGAAATGTTGAAATCTCCAATAATGAAAATATGGATGCCTTCTACCCAGGAATCGCTACCGGTGTATATGTGGATGCAATATCAGCAAAACTGATTAATTGTACGATTGCAGATAATCAATCTGTAACTGGTGCGGCAGTGACATTATTCAATGCAAAAGCAACCATCATTAACAGTATAATATATGATAATGACCCTAATCAATTTTACTTATACAACCCCCTGCCCTATTCAAACGACACCTTGATTGTTCAGAATTGTATTATTGAGGACGGAGAATTCGGTATTCACGAGCAGGGGGAGAATACGATCCACTGGTTAGAAAACAATCTGGATGTTGACCCATGGTTCCAGGGAGATGAACCAAACCCATATCATTTATCAACCAATTCACCAGCCATCGATGCGGGAACAGCCTTTTTCGTTTGGGATGGAGATACCATTTTAAATATGGATCCAGATGAATATGAAGGGCTAGCTCCAGATATTGGGGCTTATGAGTATCATGATCCAGATGCCATCGTTGATCAAGCTGTCCCAGAGGGTTTTGAGCTATACCCAAATTTTCCCAACCCATTTAATGGGAGTACCCAGATCTCCTTCTCAATACCCTTTAAGAGTGATGTGGATTTGACTATTTACAATGTTACAGGACAACAGGTCGATTCTCAAACCTTTGAGAGCTTAGTAGCCGGTACTCACAGAATAAAATGGGACGGCGAGAATCTTCCATCTGGTCTCTATTTATATGAGATTAAATCGGGAAATTTCATGCTTTCCAGCAAAGCATTGCTAGTTAAATAGATTCAGTTTTTCGAATAAATAGGCTTATCGGAAGTTTTTAAATTCTGAATCACTGAGCATCTCTATGACTGGGTAATCATTTTTGAGAAAAGAAATAGTCTATGTATCCAATAACTGCCTCTATAAAGACCTCATAGTCATCACCGCATTTAATTATTGTTTGGTTGGGAGAAATAAGACATAGTTCTCCACTTTTACTCGACTCAATGCGAACGTAATCATTTGGAAGACCTGGAATATAAAGACTACATTCATTTCCTACATGATTGCTATAGCGTG
>JAOZSM010000049.1 GCA_029939675.1 Fidelibacterota bacterium | reverse complement strand
TTCGAGCTTCGCCCGGCAGGCAGAGAACGCAGAGACGCAAAGTGTTGATAATTAATAACATAGCCCGTATTCGCATAAATGGCTATATTTATTGATGTTAGGGTGATATTCATGTTCTATCATATACTTTTTGCGAAGCCGTCAAGGTTAAACTGTGACGTGAATTATTATATTATTATGGTTATTTATGATTCTATTCATATATCATTATGTTTTTAAAGAACAGCGCACCTTTCTCTTGTAAACCTGAATTGCTATATTGTACATCGCACTGGACACTTTAGGAGATATTATGCTAATCGTACTTTACGATATTCAAAATCGAATCAGGAAAAACCTTCCCAAGAAAACCTGAGAAACTCCTCCTCCACAATCCTAACATCATCAGCTATCTACAGCCGCAGGCATTGTCAAATAATAAGGGTATCATGCGGGAAACATTTTTTGTCAGCCAGATCGTGACAATAACAAAACTGTATTCATCCCACCCGGCCGATTTTGAAGATGACCTCAATAACCAGTTCGAAATTGGCGGAAGATCCAAGAAGTCAAATCAATTGGATGCTCATAAGAACGGATACCTTGTCCTGGATGACATCACCATCGGTGACAAGCAAAGGGTACCGCTCTACTTATTTGGGTTCTTATACTGATAACCTGACAGAAACAGGTTTTTATACCAATTAAACCAAAGTACGCGTCAAGTATCTTCGCGGAGCGCAGCGATCTCAAAGCCCCGGAGTCTCCGGGGCACTATCCACATTCTGCGTAATCCGTGTAATCCGTGGTTAATAACCTGACGAAACCAAATTCATTATCTCTTGACTATTATTAGATATATCGTATAATAGTTACAACCGTTTTACGATGGAGCATAATATGGACAGATCATGGATATTGCCTCTGACAGAAGCTATGCAGAGTCACCGGCAAATTACAATATTATCCGGACCCCGCCAGGTGGGTAAGACAACTCTGGCCAACCAGCTGCAGGAAGTCTTCTCAAATCCAAATGCGAATACCAGTAAATCTCATTATTATTTGAATTGGGATGATGTTAATCATCGTGAACTGATCCTGAAAGGACCTGACCAAATTGTGCAGACTTTGGGACTGGATCAATTATTCTCACAAAAACCACTGCTGGTACTGGATGAGATTCACAAATACACGGACTGGAAGAATTTCTTAAAAGGCTTCTTTGACCGCTTTGAGCACACCATTCAATTTCTGGTCACAGGTAGTGCTCGCATGGATCTGTACATGCATGGTGGCGATAGCCTCATGGGTCGTACTTTTAACTATCGCCTGCATCCCCTTTCCATTCGAGAAACAATTGGCAAAATAGATTCAGAGCAATTGATCCAAGCTCCATCACAAATTGCCCTGCAAGACTTCCAGGCACTTTTGAAATTCGGTGGTTTTCCGGAACCCTACTTAAAAAGAGACATGCGCTTTACCAATCGTTGGCAAAATCTCCGGGCTCAGCAACTAATCCGTGAAGACATCCGTGATGCTACCCGCATCCATGAAATACAACAACTCGAAGTATTACACAATTTGCTCCTCAATCAGGTTGGCCAGGAAACCAAATACGCCACCCTGGCTCGCCATATTCGGGTCTCAGTCGATACCATTCGGCGCTGGCTGGATATTCTGGAATCATTTTATTTTTGCTTTCGGATCCGCCCCTGGCACCGAAATATAGCAACAGCGCTCCGCAAAGAGCCTAAAACATACCTGTGGGATTGGTCATTAATTCGGGACCAGGGAGCCCGTAGTGAGAATTTTATAGCCTCCCATCTCCTTAAAGCTACTCACTGGTGGACTGATCAAGGATTAGGTCAATTTGACCTGTTTTACCTGCGCACAAAAGAAGGCCGTGAGGTTGATTTTATGGTAACCAGAGATGATATACCCTGGTTCATGGTGGAGGTTAAACACTCATCAAATTCGAGCCTGAATCCCAATTTACAGTGGTTTCAAAAGAAAACAGCCGCAGCTCACGCGTTCCAGATTGAACTAACTGCACCTTATGTTGATGCCGACTGTTTTCAGCATTCTGAGCCCATCCGGGTACCAGCCCTGACTTTTCTGTCACAATTAGCATAACTCTTTAACCAAACCGGTTTTCAAAGAATCTCTTTTGGGACTGGGACTCTGAGATCGCCGCGCTCTGCTCGCGAAGACACTTAACGCGCACTATGAAGTCCAATTAGTATAAATTGTATTATTCAAACAAAAATGCCCCGGAGTCTCCGGGGCATTATTCACAATCCGCGCAATCAGTGAAATCCGTGGTTGCTACCGCTTTTACGAACCCGAGAAATTCACCTTATCAAATAACATGGTCGGTGTTCTGAAAGATGAATGCACCCAGGGGTCATTACCAACTTCCACCAGATTCATGAGCAGATCCGTGTAATTCCCTGATATGTTCATCTCAGTAATCGATTTTACCCGTTTACCATTCTCGATCAACCAGCCAGCCACTCCCAGAGAGTAATCACCTGTGGTGGGATTGGCATTTCCACCCAGCCAGTCCGTCACAAGAATAGCCCGATCCAGGCCGGCTTCGATCTCAGCACCGGACCGTAGACCAGGTTTGACGATCAGATTTGATGCGCCCCCCTTGGTCGGTTTCCAACCCAGCTTGTTGCCGTAGTAAACATCAACAAAGTAATTATTCAACACACCGTTGGTGATCAGCGGCATCTGCTTAGCGGCAATCCCATCTCCATCATAATAGCGACTCCCCAAACCGCGTATGATGCTGGGATTATCCAGGATGGTCAGAACATCTGATGCAATCTGTTGATCCTGTTTGCCCTCCAAAAAGGAATTTTTCTGCTGAATAGCTGAAGCACTCAAGGGATACATGATTCGCCAGAAGAGACCGGCTGCATTGGAATTCTCCAACAGCAGAGGCATGGTCTCCGAAGGGATCTTCTCAGCTCCCATCCGGGCTTTGGTCCGCTCCAAAGCTTCCAAAGCAGTCTGCTCAGCATCCACCAGATCTTCCAGATGATGCGCTCGATAATAACGCCAGCCCTCTGGCTTTTTATCACCTTTGCCCTGCATGGACACTGAAGCACCGTGGGTGAACGAGGTAGATTCCTTGTGGCCCTCAAAACCATTGGATTTCAAATGATAGGTTTCACTGTGACTATCATAAAAGCCTGAGGCAATAGAAATGATCCGATCATCCTTGCCATCCAGGGTTTCCCCCAGTTCTTTTGCCCGCCGGAGGCGCTCATCAGCAGTGACATCACTCTGCTTAGCATCGTACAGATCCAGATCAACCGATGATTGACCCTTATATAATTCCGGATCTGGCAGTTTCCGAAACTCATCCTTTTCCAGGAATCCAGTAAGATCCACTGCATTGGCAATGAATTTCTCCAGAGATTCTTTCCGCAGATCATTGGTCGAATGATTGGAATAACGACCCTTGGCGAAGATCTCGATCCACAGGGCCTGTTGCGTCGATTCCTTGAGTTTTTCCACCTTGCCATCCCGAAAATCAACGGAAACACTGCGGGCATGGTTGATCCCCAGCGCGGACTCCGTGGCACCTAATTGTTTGGCTTTTTTCTGTACCCAATATCCCAGATCCAGTTGAATATTCTTTTCCATAATTAACCTCTGCCTCCCACTGTGATCGATGAGACCAGTACACTGGGCAAGCCCATGGATACGGGCACACTCTGTCCGTTCTTACCGCAAGTCCAACCACCTTCTGCCATAACCATATCATCAGCCACCATGGTCACTCTCGATAACACTTCTGGTCCATTCCCAATGATATTCACATCTTTGATGGGACCGGTCACCTTCCCGTCCTCGATCAAGGAACCGGACTTTACGTAAAAGGTAAAATCACCGGGACCAATATTGACCTGTCCGTTAGTGAATTGTTCAGCAATGATCCCGTATTTCACGTTGGCGATAATTTCAGCGTACTTGTGGGGACCATTTTTCATATAAGTATTACGCATCCGTGGCATGGGATAGTGTTTGAAGGATTCCCGACGCCCGCTACCGGTTGGGTCCACCCCATAATGCTTGGCAGAAATCCGATCATGCATGAAAGTCCGCAGCACCCCATTTTCCACCAGCACGGTTTCCTGGGAAGGATGACCTTCATCATCCACATTGATCGAGCCCCGGACATGGGGGTTAGTGCCATTATCAACGATGGTGACAAATTCCTCAGCCACTTTTTGATTGATCATGTCAGAGAAAACTGAAATCCCCTGTCGATTAAAATCAGCTTCCATACCGTGACCAATGGCCTCATGCAGTAAAATCCCAGAACTGCCAGCAGCCAGTACCACCGGCATTTCACCGGCGGGCGGTGTTTGAGCTTCAAAAAGTTTCACCGTACGAGCCACGGCTTCTTTGGGTAATCTTTTTAGACGTTCCGGGGTCAGAAAGTTGATATCATCCCGCACTGAATAATCAAAATAATTATTTTCGCGCTTGCCATTCTCTTCAGCAGTACATCCTGCTGATATCCGCAGCATGGGTTGATAATCAGTAGCCAGTCCCCCTTCAGAATTGACCACCAGAATATAGTTTTCACTATCACTGAAATTAACACTGGCTTTGATCACCCGGGAATCCTGCTTGAAGATATCTTCGTTGATGGCTTGCAGCATCTCAACTTTATCTTTGATCCCGACATCCTCCCAGCTTACCTGGGTATCATAGTAATTCATCAGTTTGGTGGAATTGAAGGTTTGCGGTGCTTTTTTAGCCGAACCTGAAGCAATTCCGGCAGCGGTTCTGGCAGCTGCTTTCATGCTGACCAAAGAAATATCTTCAGTGAAGGAATAGCCAGTTTGATCACCTTTCAACACGCGAATACCGACCCCCAAAGTGACATTGGTACTGGCAGAATTAACAATATTGTCCTGAAGTCGAATGGAGTTACTCAGCTGATTTTGGAAGAAGAGATCACAGTAGTCACCACCGTAGTGCAGGGCTTCTGCCATAACTTTCTGCACCATATCTTCATCAATGCCAAAACGGTTAAAATAAAACTTGTAGGGGTTATCGCCTGGAACAACGTTGGCAAAACCCGAACGGATAAAACCCGGTAAGGTCGCCAGGGCCAGCCCGGTTCCTGTGATTTTAACAAAATCCCGTCTACTCATATGTAACATACCTTATTCCTTTCAAATACATCTCACAATTTTTCGGGTGTTAACCTAGACCTTAAGCAAGCTTCTGCCAAAGTTAATCTCGTAGTTTACGTCAGCATCGGTGAATGGTTCAATGGAAAGGTAAGTGGTTATGGTTAATGGGCGGAAATACAGAGAAACCAGTCATATACCATATTCAGTTCCAAGTTGTCCATGTCGGATATTTAATAAGCGAGCCGCAAGGCGAGCCAAGTCCCCTTTTGGGAGGGGAAGGGGTGGGTTAGTTATGGCCCAGTTCGAAGTACAACTGGTATTAGATTCCAGCCTGGAGGAAAAATCTAAATCCCCAGAAAAGCCTCACGAACATATTCATCATTCAGCAGCTCCTGACCAGTTCCCGATTTGGTGATACGACCATTCTCAATAACATAGGCTCGGTGACAGAAAGCCAGGGTTTGACGCACATTTTGTTCCACGAGCAAAATAGTAATCCCCTCCTGATTAACAGCTCTGGCAATCTCAAAGATTTCCTGCACTAGAATAGGTGCCAATCCCAGGGAAGGTTCATCCAGCATGAGAATTTTGGGTTTCGCCATGAGTCCTCGGGCAACAGCCACCATCTGCTGTTCTCCACCGCTCAACGTTCCGGCAAGCTGGGTTCGACGTTCTCTTAATCGTGGGAAAAGGTCATAACAGTATTCCAGGGACTGTTTGCGGTAAGGTTTAGCGTGGTTGGACAAGGAGCCCATGATCAAATTTTCTTCCACACTCATATCATTGAATAGATGACGCCCTTCCGGTACATGAATCACACCATTCTCGATGATCTCTCGGGGCTCTGCCAGTGTCAGCTCCAGATCATTGAAGACAATGCTTCCCGTTGAAGCTGGTACAATGTTCGAAATTGTCCGCAAGATTGATGACTTGCCAGCGCCATTGGCACCCACCAACACAACAATTTCTCCAGGAATAACTTCAAATGATATATCCCACAGGACCTGGAGATCGCCATACCCCATATCCACATGATCGACCTTAAGCATGGATATGATCTCCCACCTTAAAATCACTCCCGAGATAGGCTTCGATCACGGCTGGATTCCTGGATACTTCTGATGGCGTTCCTTCTGCGATAGTCGCCCCCTGAGCAATGGCATGAATCCGATCACTAATGGTCATAATCACTCGCATTATATGTTCAACGATGACGATAGTGATTCCCAGATCACCTCTGATCTTTTTAATAATTTCAATAGCCTGGAGCAGCTCGGTAGGATTTAACCCGGCCGCCGTTTCATCGAGGAGTAACAATGAGGGTCGAGTTGCTAAAGCTTTGGCGATTTCCAGTCGTTTTCGACCGGCGATGGGGAGACTGCCAGCTTTCATCTCAGCCACATCATCCAGATAACAAAACTCCAGAACTTCGGTGGCTACTTTTCGCGCACCGGCAAAAGTATTCTCACGGGCGAAGGCACCCGCCATAATGTTATCGATGACACTGAGACGCTTTAAAGGCTTCACCACCTGAAAAGTTCTGCCAATGCCTAATCTAGCAATCTGGTTGGTAGTTTTGCCGGTAATATCCAATTTGTTAAACTCAATGGTTCCAGCTGAAACTGGATAATAGCTATTGATGAGATTGAACAGGGTAGTTTTACCACTCCCATTGGGACCGATCAGTCCTAGTATCTCACCTTCTTTTACTTCCAGGTTCACATTATTTACGGCAGTTAAACCACCAAAGTTTTTAGTCAGGTTGGTAATTTTCAGGATACTCATCCCCGAGCCTTCAATACTTTCCCTGCAAATTTCTTGCGGATTATATCCCAGTCACCTACTACTCCTCCGGCCAGGTAGAGAATAACTACCACAACCAGGGCACCAAATACCAGAGAGTGCATCTGTGAGATCCACTGTGGTCCAAGACCAAAAAATGAAGAGCGGAACAACTCCTGAACAAAGACCATGATTAGAGCACCAACTGCTGGTCCCCAAATCGTTCCTACACCTCCAATAATACCAACCAGGATAGTGATGATCGAAATACTATGGAGGGCAAAGACCACCTCAGGATCCACAAATCCCATGTAGATCATATAGAAAGCGCCTGATATGCCTGCGAAAAAAGCTGAAATAGCCAGGGAAATATTTTTGTATTTGACTGTATCAATCCCCAGGGCTTCAGCTGCTTCCTGGTCTTCACGAATTGATAGAAAATAGAATCCCAATTTACTGTTCATAATTGCTTTTACAGCTACCAGCGATCCCACAGCAATTAAGAGAATCAGATAATAATAGGGAATCTTGGAAATGAAGGTGGTCATGTAAAATATGCCATTGTGGCCATTGGTCAACCACTCCTCTTCACCAAAAACTAGTCTCAGGATCTCTCCTGAGGCCAGGGTTCCCAGGGCAAAATAGGGTCCACGTAACCGAAAGACCAGTTTACCCAGCAAATAGCCCAGGATAACTGCGGCTAATCCACCGGTAACCAAGCCCCACCAGGGGGATATTTTAAAGTGGTGATATGGAATAGCAGCGGCATAAGCACCAATCCCGAAAAATGCAGCGTGCCCAAAGCTTACCTGTCCGGTATAACCGGCCAATAGATTCCAGGAATTTCCCAGTACAACCCACAAAAGAACCAGAATCAGTAATCCCTGAAAGTAGGGTGAAAAACTAAAGAGCCACGGCACAAGGGCTGCGACTGCCAGAATAATCCATTCACGCTTCTCTAAATATGGAAAATTATTCATGGCCGACAGCTAAACCCGTGTAAAGCGTTTAAGACCGCTGGGGAAGAAAACCAGGACAAGCAGAAAGATGACCAAACCGACAGCATCACGATATCCCATTGAAATGTAGGTAGCTCCAAAGGTTTCTGCCAACCCTAGAATCAGACCACCAAGAATAGCTCCTACAGTTGAGCCCAACCCACCCAAAATGGTTATGACAAAGGCTTTAACTGTAAAAAGGGGTCCAACATCAGGATATAGATAATATACGGGAAGCAGTAAAGATCCGGCAGCAGCATCCAATGCTGAACCTAATCCATAGGTAAGAATGGTAATCTTTCCAGTAGATATTCCCATGAGGGCAGCTGCACTTTTGTCCTGGGCAGTGGCTCGAACCGATCGTCCCAGATCAGTCCTGGTCAAAAATATAAATAAACCGATTGTCATGATGATGGAGATGACAAAAGCGATGGTCAATGGCGCATTGAAGGAGATTGTTCCCAGATACCAACTCTTATTTGTGTAGGTGGTCTGTACCGATTGATAATCACTAGAATAGACAACCCGGGCCAACTCAACCAGCACCATACCGATCCCGACAGTCATGAGCACTTGATTCTCAGGCAAAATAGAATCTTTTCCCAGCAACGGATGTAGCAGATATTTACTAATACCTTCAGCAATGATGAACACGATAGGAATAGTAATAAAAATAGCAATGTAAGGGTCAATACCGAAAAATTTCCACAGGGTCCAGGTGATATACATTGACAACATGAGGATTTGGCCATGAGCCAGATTAATGATATTTAATACACCCATAATCAAGGTCATACCAATGCCTATGATGGCATACAAACCACCAATAAGAATACCGGAAACCAGTGTTTGGAGAAATGTATCTATTGTAGCATCCTGGTCAGAATAAGGATATGAGGCTAATTATTTTAATCTTGACGCCCCCGCAAAAAGTATATTATAAAACATGAATATTACCCTAACATCAATAAATATAGCCACTTATGTAAACGAGGGCTATATTCTTAATTATCAACACTTTGCGTCTCTGCGTTCTCTGCCTGCCAGGCGAAGCTCGAAGAGCGTAGACTGGCGAGAGGGACTTTTTGCGAGATCGTCAATCTTGGCAAAGAAAAACCCGTCAAAAATTATTTATTCCACTCTGCCTGCCAGTCAATGGGATAGACAGGTGTGACTTTGGCAAGATGTTTGGGCCAGATTAATTCCAGTTTTCCATCAATCCATTGGACAACATAGGTTTCCATTTTGTTCTGATGGATCTTAGCATCGTATGCTATGAATTTAACAGGACCAAAGGCCGTCATCATATCGGTTCCATCCAACGCTTTTTTGATGGATGCACTTTTCATATCTGACGCTCGGTCGAGTGCATCTTTTACGACATAGGCAGCCGCATAGGCTTCCACACCATGATAATCAGGGGGTGATTTATCGCCAAACTTCGTAATGTAAGCATTGTAATAATCGGTAGCACCTGGCACTGGGAGAGATTGATGCCAAAGCGTGGCTGAGATCGTTTTTTCCGAGGCTATACCAGCATTCTCTCTGTAGGCGGGCATGGTGTAACCAGCTCCAGCGCCTACAAAAAGTTTAGGTGAAAGCTGTAACTCTTTGGACTGCTTCATCAGGAGAGCAGCATCCATAACATAAGAGATCATGTAGACCAATTCAGGATTTTGAGCTTTAACCCTTAACAATAGGGGCTTAAAATCCACTGTTCCTTCAGTGTAGGAACTGATCGCCTGGATTTCGATTCCTAACTTGCTACAGGATTCGGCAAAAGCCTTGGCACCTTTAGTCCCAAATGTAGTATTCTCATGAAAGATCATGGCTGTTTTAACCGGAGCCACGTATTTGAGAAAACCTTCTAAACCTGAAGCATATTCACTAACAGGAGGATTCAGCCGATAAATGTAGAATTTATCGGAATCACCAATACTCAAATCAAAAGCTTCGGGTTCAGTGATTTTGTCTACGGATCCTGTATTCACGAGAAAGGGTACTCGATATTTCTGGGCAACCTGAGCTGCAGCAAAGGTTACAGATGAGCTATACCCCCCAGTGATCACCGGAACTTTATCCACAGTGATCAATTTTTCCATACCCATTCGACCGACATCCGGTTTACCAGTATCATCTTCATAAACAAATTCAAGATCACGACCTTTGACGCCACCAGAAGCATTGATCTCAGCCTGAGCCAACTCAAAGGAATTCTTTTCCATTTCACCAAATTTGGCTTTTGCCCCAGTCAAAGGTAGCAATACGCCCACTTTAATTGGACCGGTCTCATCCTTGGCACAACTCATCAAACCCAAAATCATTAACAACGCCAAGCCTAAAGCGATTGATCTTTTCATGATCTACCTCTCATTGATGTTTATTATTCAAAGTATCAGTTAAACAATTGAAGTTTTTACTGGCGATAATCTAATCGAATACTATCTCATATTGAATTAACAATTCAAAAAAAATAAGAATATTCAGTGGCCTGTGGATGATTCTTTTTCAGGGTAGCTTCTTTCCCCTGCAATTCATACCAATTGCGTTTCCATAACTACGGTATCAGTTTTATGCTTGGATATTTTCGGGCATACTGCACAATTATGGCAAGCTCAATTTTGACGGCTTCGCAAAAAGTAGTTGAGAAATCATGAAATACGCCCTAAATACATTAAATACAACCACATATCGCGAACATATCTAAACTCATAAATATCATACCCTGCGTCTCTGCGTGCTCTGCGAGAGGGACTTTTTACGAGGCCGTCAATATTGACCAACCATAAGTTTGAGATTGCCCTCCCCTATATGCGGTTGGGCAATCTCAAATATCAGACCTATTTAAAGGTAATCTGGGTGGTTATCTCGAGCTTGGCGCGCGTGTAATCAACTCCGTCTGAAAGAGTTGTGCTGGAATCATCTCGCTTATGAGAAAGCAGACGATAGGTTGGGGCAATCGATACACTTCCCTGATCAGATTTGTGCAAGGTATAGGTATATGACAACCAGAGATAGTTGAAATTATCAGACACAGCATCGGTAATATCAGGAGTAGTCTGAGCCATATCATACCAGGCGGTTAGCTTACCAGGTCCAATTTTTCCAACCAATTTTACCCGCGTGATCCAACCATTATAAGCCCCGGCATCTGTTACGGTTTGATTGATCATGCCCAAATAGGCTGTAGCACCAAAGCCAGCTAATTTGGGAAGTCCAACTGTAGCTCCATAGGTCAGGGGCGCAGCATCACCCTCATCAGCAATGGTCATCAAGAGCTGGGGGATCACTTTGATACCAGCTAAAGCGATGGGATAAGTAGCATCAATTGTGTATTGATCTTTGGTAGTAATATCGAGACTATCAACAACATCATCAATAACTTTACCAGCATTATTATCCACCAGAATTTTGAGATCCAGTTTATTTCCAGCAATTTTATAGTTCAGATCAAATCCATGAGCGGCATTGTTGCTGAAGATAACCCAGGGCAGATCAAGAGGGGCTCCGGGGTAGAAATGCAGATCAACCAGGGGATTGTGGGCAACTGGAATGAGTCCTGCAGACCATCCGAAAGTTGCTCCCTTATGCCCAAAATACAGTTCCATAAAATCGACTGTTCCTCGACCAGCACTGGCAATACTGGCACCACTAGGTGTGCTACCCGTACCGAATTTACCGGTCCAGTAGGCCACCCCATTATGACCTAAACGGGTTTTGAAAAAATAGCCGTCACCGATGTCAGCTGATAACAACAGGCGAGCACGATAGAGATAATAGATATCACTGGTCGTATTCCCATAATCTCCGTAATCTTTAATGTCCATTCGGGGACGAACTCTGGCATCACCTGTTATTGTGATATCAGCAAACAGACCTGTGGCAATTAACATTAGAATAATTAGCCATGTGTAGGTTTTACGCATGTTTTCCTCCATTTATGGTTAATCAAAAAGATTTTGGCGTCTCTCGTTATTTTTTTTCATCTGGTCCCTGACACACTACTTGAAAACCTGCTCAGTATCAAGATGAACCTGTAACGGGGAGACACGCTCAATCTCTTTCAGTTTAATACTAAAATTTGCTGCAATTATCTAAGGCAATGGTTGTGCCACTATGCTAGAACTTGCGCTATTAATCTTTTGCTAACCATTAGTATAAATAGCATTATAAAATATTGCTTCAATCACTTCCTATTAACGTCGGGATTTGGAAAAACTGAAATTGGGGCTGTATGAGATGATGTTGCTAAAAAAAGCCCCCACCATCTCCAGCAGGGGCCGATTCTACCTTCTTAACCTGTTTTCAAGCGCGTAGCGGTCAAACAGGTTTCGATATCATGAAAACATATAAACCTGTTTGACTTGTTTCACTTGTTGAAAACAGGTCTACCTTAAGTAAACCATTTTTATCACATCATTAAACTGACCTGCATTAATCCTGGCAAAATACACGCCTGTGCTCACTTGAGTATTAGCAGCCGACATACCATTCCAGGTCACAGCATAACTCCCAGCAGCTTGACTGACCTGAACTAGAATGGTAACCTCACGACCCTTCATATCGTAGATGATGATGGATACATCAGAGCTTTCTGGTAAGCTGTAGCTAATGGAAGTTGTTGGATTGAAGGGGTTGGGATAGTTTCCACTGATCACATATTCGTCGGGGGTACTCCAGGATACTTGTGAAGTGACAATCCCACCTAAATTTGCAAAGGTATACTGGTTTCCGTAAACAGCAGGATTGGGCAGCCCCCCAACATCCGGTGTGGGTGACCCAAATGAGAATTCAGCTTCGATGGTGTATTCTGTGTTCTCAGAAGCATCCCACAGGACTACTTCAATCGAATTTCCGACTATGAATCCAGGGTAAACGACGCCACTATTACCACAATCATCAATACTACCAAAGACGGGTATGACCAGAGCTTCATCAAGCCAAATTCCAGCTCCGACTAAAACTTCAGCCTGTTCCTCATTATCACAATCGCCCATTCCAGGTATTCCGTAAGAGTCCAGAATACCGATCTCATCACCAATATCACCAGCTTCAATGGATTGAATCACGATATAATTGATAATTCCAAGTCCAGTCTCGGAGTTGAAATTGATGTAATCCAAATAATAGCCATTCAGAATATCTGAGAAATGCGATAAATTCCCCGATGCAGGTGTAGGGGGCAATCCAAAATCAATCCCTGATGTTGTTTCCCCTTCAGTCACACTGACAATTGTTGCCAGCTCAAAGTCCTGAACATCGTCATAGATCTCAAAATACTGATATAAATACAGGGAATCACCACCAGGGTTATCTAGATCACGCCCATATTGAAAACTGGTAACGAAATATTGACCTTCCGGCAGGTTAACTGAGTAGTTCCCCAGATAATCGCTGAAGGCCCAGTTCCAGGGGATGCTGTCGTATACAGGCATAAACTCCAACAGAATATTTTCCAGAGGATCACCTGATATATCGGTGAAAACCTGCCCGTTAATGGTTCCAGTTCCAGGCAAAGTTGCAAGAGGAATATTAAAAATATGGTCCTCTATAATTTCAATATCATCCTGAAAAAAAGTTCCAAGGTCACCGTAGCTCCAGACATAAATCGAATAAGTCCCGCCGACCAGATCACTAAATTCATAATAACCATCAGTCATGGATTCAGTAACCAGCAGAAACCCTAGCGAATCGGTCTGGCTTGAATCCTGATTCATGAGCTGGATGGTGGCAGACGGTATACCTGTTCCAGTATCGTTGTTATAAACCTGTCCGCTTAGAGAAGCAGCCTTTAGACCTGCAGTCAAAAGAAATAAAGCTGTTGTAATTATTATTAGTTTTTTCATTTGGCCCACTTGCTTCTTTCAGTCTGCATGGGAGAAAATTCTCCCACACAGACAACGGAGTTCTTTTTGTTTATTTGACGATCCTGCAAAAAATCCCTCTCGCAGAGCGCGCAGAGACGCAGAGTATTGATAATTAAGAACATAGCCTATGCTTGCATAAGTCGCTATATTTATTGCTGTTAGGGCTATATTCATGTTCTATCATATTCTTTTTGCAGGGCCGTCTTATTTAGTTAACAACATTCTTTGAGTTATTGTTCTGTTTCCAGATATCAGTGAGTAAAAATAAACGCCACTTGATACCTGGGAACCATTTGTGGACAGACCATTCCAACTAAGCATGTGATTACCAGCTGAATAGTGAGTATTGGTTAATTCAGCAACCTGATTACCTATGATATCGTAAACCACGACCTGAACACTGGCTGCTGCAGGAATTGCAAAAGATATGCTGGTACTGGGGTTGAATGGATTGGGGAAATTCTGATTCAAGGTCAGTGATGAGGGAATCTGTTCATCATCAAGGGCAAGCGCACCACCTAATACTTGCAGATTTATGACTGAAATCATACCGGCTTGTTCAAACTCCTGAGAATTCTCAGCGTATCCAGCCATATTTGCTGTCAGATTGTAAGTAGATCCAACTTCCAGCTCTTCAATGGAGTATGCGCCACTGGAATTAGTCACTGTTGTTCCCACTGTATTCCCAGCTTGATCTTGCAGAGTAATCTCAGCATTAGCCATTACCAGGTTATTGTTATCTGTAATTAAGCCATTTACACGAGCCGTAAGTACTGCATTTCCATCAGCCGGGATTCCAAAATTGATATTCTCGGTCTCTCCACCTTCCAGCACTGAAACGATGGTTGCATTTTCTATAAACTCTGCATCATCATAGTATTCAAAATGATAAAAGAGAGTATCTGAACCAGGATTGTCTGGTCGATTATTGGCCATACAGACCACATAATAGTCGCCCTCTGAAACTGACAATTGATAGTGACCTGCACCATCAGTCATGGTCCAACCCGTCTCGTAGCCCCAACCTCCTACTTCTACCAGCCAGAGAAAGGCTGACGCTGGATCATTGCCACCGTCATAGCTGACGTATCCAGAAAGGCTGCCTACACCAGGCAATGGAGAAAGAGCTATATCGAACTGGGTAACACCTTCAATAGTTACTATCTCAGAGAAGTACTCATAACCTGAATACTGCACCCAGACATCAACATCGCCATTGGGGAAATTTGGAAAACTATAGTTGCCATTTTCGTCAGTAGTGGCAGTAATGTTATCCCACCAATCACCCCATGAATGAGATGAATCTGCGGGTCCAACACCCATGACCATGACTTCAACCCCAGCCAGAGCCAGACCAGTTTCATTTGATGTGATGGTTCCATAAAGTTCACCATCATATACCACTGGAGTGAGTGAAAAATCTATAACCAGATCCTGATCAACAGTCACTTCTATAACTTCTTCTGCATAAGCCCAGGCATTGACCCTGAGACTCACATCACCTTCTGCCATAAAGGAATAGAAACCTGCATCATCAGTAATAGCCTGATTTGCCCAGTAGCCATACATCTGCTGTTGAATCTGAGCATAGATAATTGGTTCACCTGTCTCAGCATCATTTACATGACCGGAAATCGTATAATAGTCTCCCGGCTCTTCTTCTTCCATCAAAGTAATATTCATTACCAGATCTTCGGTAATTTGTGAAACAGTCACGCTATAAATGTAATAACCTCTGGCATGGAAGGTCAAATCACAACTCCCGGGAAACAAATTCTCAAAGGCATAGCCACCATTTTCATCAGAATAGGTTTCTGTCCAGTAAAAATTGATAGAATCTTGGTTACCCACATAATTAAGCATTGAAACTTGCACCCCTTCAATGGGATTGGCATCTGTGTCACTAATAACTCCTGAAAAGTTCAAGTCACCAGTTGGTGGATCTCCATAGCCAATGAGCGTAATATCCAGGATCATATCACCACTAATATACAAGCCATATTGGGTGTAATACTGGTAACCGTCTGCCGCAACTGTTAAGTCATAATTTCCATCTTCTTCTACAGTGAATGTATACGCTCCATTCACGTCAGAAAAAGTTTCTATCCAGACATAATTTGAATCATGTCCACCGCCAGGTCCACCACCAAAACCAAAAATTGATACACTGGCTCCTACAATCGGTTCACCTGTGTCTACATTACTCACAACACCACTTAGACTTGCCCCCAAGCCCACGCTAGCCATGAGGGTCACTAATGTGATTATTAGAATCCTCGTTTTCATTTTTGTAACCTTTCTTTTTTCTTGTTCGTTAACAACCAATAACTTTTCCGGATTTGATTGATTTCTACTCTCATAGCAGATCTTTTAAACACTG
>JAOZSM010000248.1 GCA_029939675.1 Fidelibacterota bacterium | reverse complement strand
CCCGACTGGGATTCTCAGTCTTGAAATCAAAGAACGCTTCAGATGAATTGGAACAGCGTAAGCTACGCCTCAGCTTTGTTATTTACGGTGCCATGAACCGCAAAGATTGGCGCACAATTGCTATCGAGGATATCGGTTTCGATCAACTACGCTCTTTCAAGCTCATGTTGGCCTTTATCAGTAATAATGTACTGCTGATTTGCTGCAGTAGGATTCTCAGGGTTTGACATTTCAACGTAACCGACATCAAGAAGTGGTTTTATCTACTTGGTGCGGAACTTAGTGCGATCTTTCCGATCAAACATTTCCATCAGTCCTGTTAAAGCTATGTATTTTGTGCAGTTACGTAAAAGCCTGACTTGGTGCTGACTTAGTGCCGATTTGGTGCTTTACCGTAGCTTTATGAATGTGATTTGCCAAGATTGGAAGATGGTAACCAAAGGCTTTATGGGATTTATCATTTAGGATATCAGGAGCTGGGTTCCCCAGGTTCTGCCACTCAGACTGCATCATCCAAATCCCTGTACTCGCTTGTTCGCAGAGTATTAGTCTGCGGAATGCTGCAACTATTCGAGGGTTACGTGATTCCTTTTCACCGGGTCCTAGCAAATTAACGTTATCTCCGTATACATCACCGGGATTCCAGAATTGTATCTGATCAGTATAGAACTTTATGACCGCTTTACGGGGGTGTGGTCAGCATAGTCTTGATGAATAAGCAAATTGAATGCTGCTTCACGGAATACCCGATACCCTATATTCGTATCAGACCTGTATCATACTAATGATACGTGATTTACATGCACCTGACTACTGCTCTTCTGGCTTACTTTCATTTACCATTTCAGCAACAGTTTGGAGTAACTCCTGATGACTAAATGGTTTCTTAAGAATGCGGGCAGCTCCAAAGGCTTTGGCCCACTCCAATGATTCCAAAAGTTTCATCTGTCCCCCACCTGATATGGCGAGAATTTTGAGCTCCTTGTTATCCTTCCGAACTGCCCGGATAAATTCCAAGCCATCCATGCTGGGCATAAAAATATCAGTAATTACCAGATCCACATAGGCTTGAGTCAACACAGATAAACCTTCACGACCATTGCTGGCCCCAATAACCAGATAACCTTTACCCTCTAGGATTTCCTCCAGAGCTTGACGTATTCCAGCATCGTCATCAATGACCAAAATTACTTTTTCAGAATTATCTGATTGACTCATTTAATGCATCCTCCATTCAACCCTGATAGTTTATACCAATTTTTTCCACATCTTTAACATTTCTTTTACTGTCCAGGGTTTCTGAATAAATCCTGAGATGCCTTCTTTCAAAAATTTATTTTTCTCCGCAGTATCAAGATTCCCGCTTGTTAAAATAATCTGTACCTGTGACCCTGTTTCGCGGATAGCCCGGGTCAATTCCATTCCACCCATATTGGGCATGGATAAATCGGTTATGATGAAATCATATTTTTGAGGGTCGGCTGTAAAAAGCTCCAAAGCCTGAGCCCCATCAGAGGCGGTGTCCACTACATGCCCCTTACGGCTAATTGTTTCCCTGCCAATCGCTCGAATGGCTGTTTCATCATCTACTAACAACACAGTCATTGGAGCTAACTCCAATAAGTCTGTCTCACTCGAATTTGAATTAGCCAGATCCTCTACCACCAGGGGCATCAGAATTTTAACCTGAGTACCAACCTCCGGTTCGCTGACAATTGTGATTTTTGCCCTCATCATCTCAACGATTCCATGAATAACGGATAGCCCCAGCCCGGTCCCTTGCCCAATCGCTTTGGTTGTATAAAAGGGATCATAGATTCTGTCCATGATTTCACCAGGTATACCATGCCCCGTGTCACTGATCACCAGTTCCAGGCATTGGGTCATATCCGATCCACCAACGCCAGGCTTATCTACCTGTTTTAAGCTGACGTTTAAAACACCCCCAGAGCTTTCCATGGCGTGTTTGGCATTGTTACAGAGATTGAGCACAATCTGATGTATCTGGGTTTCATCACAAAGAACCTTACCACCATCCACATCAACATGTTGGACAATCTCAATATTTGCCGGCAAAGAAGCCCGTTCAAAAGCAAGCGCTTCAAGAATAACTTCATGGATGGCCTGAGGAATTAATTTTACCTCACTTTTTCTGCTGAATGTGAGAATTTGTTCCACAAGATCCCTTGCTCGGCCAGCATCATCCATAATATGTTGAAAACTTTTCTGAAGTTTCTGGTCATCAGGAAGATGATCCTGAATGATTCCAATATATAGAAACATACTTTGCAGGATGTTGTTAAAATCATGGGCAATTCCACCAACCATGGTTCCCACAGTTTCCAGTTTTTGGGATTGTTGAAGCTGGGCTTCAAGAGCAATCCGAGCTGACTCGGCCTGTTTTCGATCAGTAATATCATGGTAATTAACCATAATTGCCTGCTGATTATTGTACATAATCGCGACTGGAGACGCTATAGCGATGCGTTCACCCCGGGTTGGAGTGATAATTCGAACTTCGGTTGCCTCCAACGTTCCGCTCTTATTTGTCAAGCTTTCATACCGCTTTTTGGACACATTAAGATCATCAGGGTGGACAAATGAGAAGGGATCTTTCCCAATCAATTCAGTTTTATCATCCAGGGCAAATGCAGTCAGAGTGGCCGTATTTACATCTAATATTTTTTTACCATCGTGAATAAGAATTGGGTCAGGTGAACAATCGAATATGATACGATAATGCTCTTTACTCGCCTGTGATTCGTTTTCCGCCTGTTTGCTCTGGGTAATATCATGAATGGTTCCGATTGATCGAAGGGGCTCGCCAACATCATCATAAATTGTTTCGCAGTGTTCGTGGACAAATTTTATGCTCCCATCCTCCAAAAGAAGTCGATGGATTATATCAAAAGGTGTTCTGTTTTTTAAAGAGTCGGCATAAGTCTGGAGAACGTAATCTTTGTCATTCGGATGAATACCATCTACAAATGCATCATAAGTTGGTTTATTTTGCTGGGGTTTCAGTCCAAATATTCGGTAAATTTCATCAGACCAGGAAAGCGTGTTCGTTTCTATCTCTAATTCCCAATCACCAACATGGGCCAGATGTTGAGCACGATTAAGCCTGGATTCGCTCTGGCGCAGGGCATCCTCAGTTGCCTTACGTTCAGTGATATCTTCTTTAATAGCTAAATAATGAATAATTTCGCCATTATCATCCACTATGGGTGAAATCCGCGCTGATTCCCAATACAATTCACCATTTTTCTTTTTGTTATGAAATTCACCGGTCCACATTTCGCCGGAACTGATAGTGGCCCAAAGATCCTTATAAAAGTCGGCAGATTGGTCACCTGATTTAAGCACACTGGGATTTTGACCGATAGCATCTGAATAACTGTAGCCCGTCAATGCAATAAACTTGGGATTTACATATTCAATGCTACCTGATGTATCTGTGATTACAATCGTGGAAGGGCTCTGTTCAACGGCTGTTGTTAATATGGCGAGTTTCTGGGCAGCTGTTTTTCGTTCAGTGATGTCACGAATTGCCGTAACCCGATAACCTCCGTCCGCTTCAGAAATATCTCTTGCTTCAATTTCAGTGGGAAATAGAGTCCCGTCTTTTCTACGAGCCATCACTTCGTAGGGGGCAGCATTCTTTTTAAGGAGGTTCTCTTGAACAATTGGCAGATACTCAGCGGGTACAATCAATTCAATTATGTTCTTACCGATTATCTCGGCTCTGCTATACCCCATCATATGCAAAAACGATTCGTTGACATCAAGAACTAATCCATTTTGATGAATCAGGATTCCTTCGAAGGATAGATTTGAAAGCTTTTTAAAGCGTTCCTGGCTTTCTTTAAGCGCTTCTCTGGCAGCCCTATGTTCTGATATTTCGGCTCCCAGGTTCTGATTCATAGCTAATAATTGATCGCGTCGAATCCCAATGATTAAACCAGCCAGTCCCCCAAATACCAAAGGGACAATAAAACCCTGGGGAACTAAAGGTGACCCAACAACCAGTTTTTGGGCCAATGAGAAACAGACTAAAGAGAAAGAACCTGCTAAAATATATAAGATTTTAATTTTGACGCCCCCGCAAAAAGTCCCTCTCGCAGAGCACGCAGAAACGCAGAATGTTGATATTTATTAAGTTAGCCATGTTTTAGATGTGGTTATATTTGATGGATTCAGAGTATATTTTATGCTTTCTCAACTACTTATTGCGGTTTCGTCAATTTTATAATTTGTCATAATTACCAATATTCTGTGATAGTTACAACATTAATAACACACTGGATCATCATATGAATCCTCAGGCTGCAACGGTGGGTATGATAACATCTATTGTGCGAGAGAACAATAATTGTTCTTTGCATATAGTAACGCGGTTAAAATAGAACTCATGATAACGTATTATGTCGA
>JAOZSM010000247.1 GCA_029939675.1 Fidelibacterota bacterium | reverse complement strand
CACTCCCAAACCATCAAAAACCCCAGAGGGGTTACATGTCTTTCACCCCAAAAAAAACAGAGATAACCCTTCACTTTCATCACAAGAAAATCCATTTTATAAGATGACCTCATTTCGACAAAGCTCAATGGCCACATTTCAACAATACTCAGTGGCCCTATGTATGTAGAGATCGTTTTTCCCTTGAATTTGGAGCAAGCCTTTACTTATGCTGTTCCTGAAGAACTGAGTGGTGTTGTTCAGGTAGGCCAACGGGTAATCGCCTCGCTGGGCAAGCGAAATCAACAGGGAATGATCATCGGGGTCCAGTCTGACCCCCCGGCTGATTTTACTGGAAAGTTAAAATGTTTCGAGAACATCGTCGATCCTGTCCCCGTATTTAATGGTCCCCTCATTCGTCTCCTTAAATGGATGAGTAATTACTATTTTACTCCTCTGGGTAAAGTTATCCAATCAGCGATTCCCTCAGATGCCCGCCTGAAAAAAGAGATCATTATCCAGGCCAGTCCCTTATTGAAAGGAACTGATGATTTCACCAACTTTATTGTCAGGAAAAAGGTGGTGAAGCTTTCTGCCTTAAAGCGCAAATTCGGTGGCATCGGTGTGTTAAATCGGGTTGCCCGTTTACAACGACAGGACCTGGTTGAGCTGGAGAATGATTTTTCATTTAAGAGTAATCGAAAAAATTATCTGATAGTTCCAGATCTGGGACGTGATTCAGAAATCCCCACCAATGCTCGTGCCCAGCAAAGAGCCTTTGATGTGCTCAATGATTTTCCAGAAGGGATCTCTTTTGAAAAATTAAGAGATGAGCATCAAGTGTATATGCCAATTATTAAAAAGTTGGCAGATCGGGGATTGATCAAGTTAGAAGAAGTGGAACCGGATATTGATCCACTCAAGGACTATCATCGACCACCGCCCAAAGAGGTTAAGCTCAACCTGGAGCAGGAAGTCGCTTTTGGGGAGCTTAAAAGATCTCTGGATAAAAAAGCCTTTGCGCCATATTTACTTTTTGGGGTGGCTGGCAGCGGTAAAACAGAAGTCTATCTAAATGCTGCTGACCATGCCTTGAAGCAGGGCCGCTCGATTATAATTCTGGTTCCGGAAATTGCCCTGGCACCCCAGATAGCTTACCGTTTTCAATCACGTTTTGGAAATATTGTTGCCCTTTGGCATTCCGGTTTAAAAGGTGCTGAGCGGGTGTGGACCTGGCAGCAGATTCAGAAAGATCGGTTCAGGATTGTGGTAGGGGCTCGTTCGGCAGTGCTTACTCCAATTCGGGATCTGGGGCTGATCATTGTAGATGAAGAGCAGGAGAACAGCTATAAACAGCAGGATAGTGAACCACGTTACCATGCCCGCGATGTGGCCTTGGTTCGAGGGCGCGAAGAAAATGCAGTTGTCTTGCTAGGTTCAGCCACGCCAGCGCTAGAAAGTTATTTTAACCTGAGCTCTCAACGGTATAAAGGCTTACATCTAACCAAACGATGGGAGAAAGCCAAGCCACCCAAAGTAGATGTGGTTGATATGGGAGAGGAACGCGAAGAAACCAGAGATTATACCAATCCCTTTTCCCGGAAACTGGTTGAAGCAATTCAGGAAACCCTGGCAAAAGATAAACAGATCATCCTTTTTCAAAATCGACGTGGCTATGCTCCAGTGATTACCTGTCGTGACTGTAATTGGACGATGACCTGTCCGCACGATGAATTATCCCTGACCTACCACAAAATCGGTAATAAAATGAGGTGCCATTTTTGTGATTATCAGGCTCCGCCACCCAGCAGTTGTCCCGAATGTCGTTCATTGGAATTGAAATTTGGTGGGGTAGGGACCCAAATGGTGGAGGAGGCCCTGGAGGCCCAGTTCCCGGATGTACCGGTCTGTCGCATGGACATGGATACAACCAGAGGAAAAGGAGCACACACAAAACTGTTAGGTGATTTTGCCCGGGGTGATTACAGGATTTTACTGGGTACCCAGATGATTGCCAAGGGGTTGGATTTTGAAAATGTGACGCTGGTGGGTGTGATAAATGCTGACTCAGGATTACATTTTCCGGATTTTCGGGCTCGTGAACGTACTTTTCAGTTGGTGTATCAGGTGTCGGGACGTTCGGGTCGAGGAGAATTTCCAGGACGGGTCGTGGTTCAGACCTGGATGCCGGAGGACATCTCTATTCAATGTGCTACCCGGCATGACGTTAAGCTATTCTATAACAGTGAACTAAATGACCGGAATCAGCTGAATTATCCCCCTTTCTCGCGCATGATCGCCTTCAGTTTTCAGGGGCGCTTCCGGGAGGGTGTCATTGAATTAGCAGAGAGGGCTGCCCGGAGCTTGAAAAACCAGAAGATTGTTGAACTTCTCGGACCAGCTCCGGCGATGATTGAGAAAAGTCATTTGGGATATCACTGGAAGCTGGTTTTAAAAAGCAGCAAGGAAAATGATCCCCGGGGAACTTTCCTGCGGCAGGCAGCCCGTCAAATCCTACAGAATTCACAGAGTAGAAATATCAGGGTTACAGTTGATGTGGATCCTTATCAAATCCTTTAAACAAATCAACCAATTTCTAAGAACCACAACTCTTGCCATCGTTTTATTCTTTAGTGTTGTTCTGGTCCTCGATACCGTTAACGCAACCCCCCTCCAGTTAAAAACAGATAACCTGACCCTGATCAGCGATAAAGGTGATTCTACATTACTGAGACAAGCTGCAGAATTGATCTATCAGGAGCAGGGTAGTTATCCCTTAAAATACGGATTAAAGCTGAATAAAGATTTAAAGGTATTTTTCTATTATGATCAAAAGTCCGCAGCCCGCATACATGCCGTACCGTATTGGAGCGCCGGGATTGCCCGGGCTGGCTCAGAAATTCATATCTATGGTCAAAATCGTAGTCAATGGTTATCAACACTGAAACATGAATTGTTTCATACGTTGTTGGGGCAAAATGAGATCAGTATTCCGGTCTGGTTGAATGAGGGTTTGGCCCAGTGGCAGGCCGGGCAAATGGACTGGGGCAGTTTCATGGAGCTGGGAACAGCCACAGCCCGGGGAAAATTGATTCCCCTGGTTGATCTTGATGTAATTCTAAGCTTTAATCATAAACAAGCCAGTCTGGCTTATGGGCAGTCTTTGGATGCTACCCGCTTTTTGATCAAGCGCCATGGCGAATCCGTTCTACCCTATCTATTGCGAGCAGATGATATTGGATTTCGTCAACGTTTTGAACTTGAGACGGGTGAAAGTATTATCGATTTTGAGATTGCCTGGCGTGAAAGCTTGGAATCCCGTTTCTGGTTTTTTAAAATATCAACCCTTCCCGGTGTTCTCTGGGCACTATCCCCCCTGATTGTAATTCTGGCCTGGTTTCTCAAACGTCAACGCGGGAAGAAAAAGCTGCAGGAGTGGGAAGTGGAAGACCGAATTAATGATGAACCCAAATATTTTGCCTGAAGCCCGGAGCTGTCTCTAATACCAATTTCACTTCATGATGTGCGCGATACGTCATCGCGAACGACTGAAAGGAGTGCGGCGATCTCCAACATTATTGCAAAAAATTAGAGATTGCCACGATCCTGCGGGTCTCGCAAAGACTTGTTCAAATATCCGGACAGGTTGGAACTGAATATGATATGAAAGGTTCTCAATTTGATCTGGAACACATGTTCTCAAGCATGTGATACGCAACATTCCAGAATTAATTCATACCTTCATATTTACCTCCGACAATACAAGAAGAGACTGGTTAGCAAAGTCTCCCGGCTAATTGATTGGAGGATTGAATCATGAGTGAAAAAGATGGATCCGGGGCTCAGATATTTTTTCTTATCGTGGCAATTGTAATTATAATTGGTTTAACCCGAATCTGAAATTTCCCGCTATAAAAATATAACGGCTTTGCAAAAAGTCCCTCTCGCAGAGACCGCAGAGGCGCAGGATGTTGATATTTATGAAATTTGGATTATTGGCGATATGTGGTTGTGTTTAATATGTTTATGGTAGATTCTATGCTTTCTCAACTATTTTTTGCAGGATCGTCAAAATTTAAGGGCGATACAGCGCCTTGGGGTAGATGTAGTTGTTGCCCACCTTGACTTGATAGATTTCCCCTGTATCGTTAAACTCAAAGGTCACTAATTCCCCATTACCATTATCCCCGATCATCCGAAAGGTGTGTTTGCCTTCCGGGCTTAATTCCACGATCTCGCTGTCAGGATTATCTTCTGGTGGAAAGCTGAAAGTGTTCATGACTAGTCGCTGGTTAATAATCATAACTTCAGTATCAAAGAACCAGGGGTCGGTGTAGGTTCCGGTATACTGTTCCCAGGATGGATCGAATTCAAGAGCAGGCGGATCCTCTGGAGCATAATTATCCAGGATCACCGGTCCCATGAAATCAAGAATATGACGAGCCAGAAAAC
>JAOZSM010000048.1:2918-16180 GCA_029939675.1 Fidelibacterota bacterium | reverse complement strand
TAACGAAAAAATATTTTGAACTTAAAACGCAAGTTTGAAGTACAACTGGTATTAGATAGAGTTTAGGGATCCTCGGGCAGGACATTTTCATCAAGCTCATTTGATAGACGATATCTGATGATACTTGATGATTGAAGATCGCAAATATAGACCATTCCTCTACCGTCTACTGCAACAGCCACTGGCTCTTCCAGCACGCCTTTGCCGGCGCTTTTGTAGAAATTTCCAGACGCGCTAAAAACCTGGATTTCTCCAGCAGTAGTATTGGCAATATAAATATTTTGTTTGTTATCTACGGCAATATCCTGAGGATTTGAAAATCGAGAGATTTGCATAAGATCATGCTGGGCAGCATCAAAAACTGATAGATAGCGTTCATCACTGGAGTACGAAATCACATTTGTTGAGAAATAATCACTGTTCTGTGAGTAGTAGATCGCACCGGAATAATCAATATCCAGACCGGTGGGGTTTTTAACGCTACCCACTCCTGTACCCGATTCAGCAACAGTCTGGCCAAAGATGCCCACGTGAGTCCACAGAACGTCATCCAATTCCCAGTGTTCGTGATCAATAAGGCCATTTTCATCCATGGGGACAAAACCAGTTGCCGGGGCCTCGGCAAGCCATTTATAAGTAAAGGTAATTCCATTGAAGATGTAATTCACCACGCTACCATCCTGATACTGGGTGCTGGCATCATAGAGTAAATATTCTCGACTCATTAATTTTAGATAATGTGAGCGGGCCAACTCAATGCGAATGATGCGATCTTTACCTTCATCCAGGGAGGTCTCAGCAGCATAGATAAAGCGATCACTGCCTTCCGTGGAGCTGATGGCCCGGAATTGCGAATTGTCACCATTATAATAAGGATCGAGATACTGATTGATCTCGTTGCCACCATTATAGAAAACAGCTGGACTGATAAAAGACTCTAGCAATATCGGATCATTAGACCACTCAATGTCCTGAATCCGCCAATCCGGATGGTTGGCAATTTGGAGCCATTCAATTGAACCCTGCTCCACGAGCATGGATTCATTTGTTTTGGTATTTACAAAAGTTGCTGCGGTTGATACGGCAGCAAGACCCATATCATTATAATATTGGTTCCAGCGGTAGATCAAACTGCTGCCATCAATAAAAAATATGTTCATCTTTGTATCGATATCTACATCAATGGGTCCAAGTGCCTCTCCTGAGGCAGTTTGCAGATTCTCCAATGCCTGGAAACCTTCAAGCAGTTCACCATCCTGCCCCAGGACGAATATCCTTTGAGCAGCAGAGTCAGCGACAAAAAGATGACCATCCAGAGACAGTGAGATATCCAGAGGGGTCTCAAAGCCCCAGGAGGCATCCCAAACAGGGCTTTGCAGTAGGTATGCGGTATCACCGGCAGCGAATTCATCAGGAGTGTAAATTTCTGTGGGCAGGGGTGTTCGTTCAACACAGGAGACGGTGAAGCCTAATAATGCTACAACGAGCAGAATTTGAATTGATCTGTTCCTGCTCATCATAGTGAAATCCCTACGCTGAGTCGCATGGGGTCAGAGAGGTGGATGAAGTTGGTATAGGCGTAATCGATCTTCAGCTTGATTTTTCCCATGGGTATTTTGAGCCCAACTCCGTAGGAGAAGGTTTCTTCATCTTTGTTGAATTTATAGCCGCCTCGCAAAACAAGGGTATTCATAAATGAGTATTCACCACCCATAACCACGTTTTCAGCATCATCCACTGGATGGTTTAACTGGACAGTCCAGGTAAGCACCTGTTTTTCAGTCTCAAGCACTTCCATAGCCACCCCAACCCGGAAAACAGTGGGAGCGGTAAACAATTGATAATCTGTATCTGTAGTGATTTCTTCGCCTGTAAATTTATCAAGACCCTTTTTCTGATAGGTACCATCCAGACCTGCCTGAGGTCCAAAATGGGAAAGGACAGCTGAGAAGCGCAGAGATTTGAAGCCCGTCCAGTAAAAAGTACCCATATCCATTAACCAGACGCTCATCATGTTGCCTGCCAGGGTCTCTTCTACATGTTTAACTGTCAAACCAAAGCTGAAGCGATCAGTCATGGCAGCACTATAGGTCAGTCCAATAAAGTTATTCTGGAAGGTAAAATAATTTCCGGTACCATCTGGCAGGTATTCGGTTGTCTCCATCATGGGCTGCATGTGAAGGATGCCGGCACTCAGACCCAGATAGTGATTGCCATAGATCTTCCCGCCTACCCCAAAGAAGTCATAATTTATATCTGCCGGCCATTCAATGTGGGTAGCCAACACCTGGATCTCATCTGATTGGCCCAGGGCAGCCGGATTATAATACAATGAACTGGCATCCTGACTCAGAGCAGCAACGGCTTCACCCATCCCTACAGCTCGGGCACTGACCCCTATTTTAAGAAATGTAAAAACGGATGTTCCCACCCGTTGTCCTCCTAAAATGGGGAAAAAGTTTTGTCCAACAGCAGTTGAAACAGACAGGCCGAACAGAACTAATATTATGATTCGTTTCAGCTTCATCAGAATTTGATTTGAACCCCCACTCGAACTCTACGGGGGGAACGATTCCGGTTTGGATCATAGTTTGGATTTGGACTGCTGATCATACTATAGGAGTAGATCTCACCTGGTCCATAGCCCCGTCCAGTGAAGGGGTTGATCCGGCGTGGGACTACATTGTTAAATACATTTTCAGCTTCCATGTAGATTTTATAATCAAATAGTTTCGTTCTGATCATTTTGTATAATTTCATATCTGTATTGTTGGCCGCATTCTCGGCTAAAAAGTAATAGGGTTTATCACTTTCGCTGGAACCGCGATAATATGAAATACCGTCAACCACTTCAATCCCGCCAGGGTAGGCAGCCGTATCTGGTATGGAACGGGTATATCGGCGACCTGAATCAAACTCAAATCGCACAGATCCGCCCCAATCATTAGGGCTATTATAGGACAGGTTGGCAAAGAATTGATAGGGTCTATCCCAGCCCATATAATTCTCGCCCAGGTTTTTCTCACTGAGTTCACCAGCCTGAACCAGGAAATTGTCATCGGGTGAAGAACTTTTTCCGGTAACAATTGAATAATTAAAATTCACATCAGCATACCAGTATTCCCAGAAGCGACTTTTAACCAGTATTTCTACTCCTCTTGACCTGGTATAATCCGCATTAAAGTACATGTTGAAACTGACGCGGGAATATCTGGGGTTGGGATGAGAAATAGTCTGAGAAGTTTCGTAGTCAAACATATCTTTCCAGTAAGCTTTAACTTCCAATACTTGATCATCGCTAAAGCGGTGTTTGACTCCCAGTTCGTATTGAACGGTTGTTTTCGGGTTCAGATTAGGATTTCCAAATAACTGATAGGTTGATTCCGATGAGGATGTCAATTTTGAATAAACATATTGGAAGGTCGGTAACTGTGAAAAATGGCCATAGTAGAAGTAAAGAACATCATTGTCCGTAATGGGATGTGAAATACCAAGACGTGGGCTAAATCTACCTTTAAAGCGCAGGTTTCCCACTTGAACAGTTTCAGCGCGATAACGGTCAAGAGCGGCTGTTCCGAATATGCCTGAGGAATCCTCAAGAATGGTGGAATAGTACAGGGCATCTTCGATAGAAATCCAGCCGGGATCGATGGTCTCAACCCCACCGGTGACATCAGCATTTAAAACACTTAATTCATCTACGATATAATATTGGCCTGGTACCCAGTAATCGTAACGCATGCCCACATTGGCAGTCATGCCCTTGAATGTGATGCGGTCTTGCACATATAGGGCACCAAAATCAGTCTTGGCCTGATAGAGATCATAGTTCTTACCTAAACCAGTTACGCCAGTCCAGGGTTCATCAATATCAATTACCTGGATATTGGTAAAGGTGTTTTCCAGACCGGCTTTCAGCTTATGACGTTTCAGGCTGTGATAGGTCCAGTCGGCATCGAACCGGTAATTATCACTGGAAATATCATACCATTCAGATGAGAATCCAGTATCATAGAACTCATCACCATAGTTAATGCGAATATCTCCGTCAATTCCGGTAACAATGTATTCAATGGGTTCCAGGTCCAGTCGCTCCTGATATTCTGTCCAGGGCAGGTCTTGAACCGCACTATGTTCCAGAGAAGTAAAGCGACCCAGGGTCACCTCATAAAATGATTTTGTATTGAGCGTGTGGGTCCAACTCAAATTAAACAGGCGTACTTCACGCGTAATAGTATTGTAGTTTTCCAGGATCTCCATATAGCGGTATGGGAAGGAAGTCCCTGAGAAGGCCCGTCCCATAAAATAACCCTGGTTGATATTCATGGAGAGATCATAGGAGGCTGAAAGTTTTTTCTGGGGAGTGATGGCCCAGGTCAGTTTATACAAGGCATGCCAGTCATTATTCTGGCGGGGAGCCAGTTGATCCAGCAAGCCATCGGCTGCGGTTTCCGTCATACCCGGCAAGGGAGCCCAATTTCGGTGAGGATACAGTTTATCAGCTGCAGGCAGCAGGGAATCATATACCTTTCCATATGCGTTGGCAAAAAAGGAGATTCTACCAGGCAGGTCTTTATTCATGAGAGCCAGTAATTTTTCAAAAATCAAGGAAGGACCACCAATATTGAATTCAAACTGATCCGTCATATAAAGATCTGTACCATCTGGTGAAAAGCCCCAATTATCGCTTAAGTATTTTATGGAACCATCAAAGGTATCCCGGCCTTCTTTGAGCTTAATGTTCACCACACCTGACATGGCCTGGCCATATTCAGCACTGTAGCCGCCGGTAACCACTTCCAGTTCTTCAATAGCTTCAGCATTGATATATAAATTACCCGAATAGCCTGATAAGGGATCTTTTACGGAGAGTCCGTCAATGATATACATACTTTCATCAACCCGGCCTCCGCGGATATGAATTTCATTATCTACTTTGGTAACACCAATTTGAGCAACCAGGATATCATCAACACTGTTCACGACAAGATCTTGGATATCAGCGGATGACATTTTGACCATTGAGGCCGTTTCATCTACATCAAAGAGCGGCTTTTTGCCAATTACCACGACCTCCTCACCAGCACTTAGAACAGTGACCTCCATCTGAAAATCTATAGCATCAGTGGTAAGGCCTTGAACCACTTTGATCCCGGTCCTGAGAATCACCTTATAGCCAATCATTGACGCTTCCAGGTTATAGCTGCCTGGTTTCATACCTGAGATATAATAATAACCATCTATATCAGTGGCAGTACCCAGGTAGGTACCCTTGACCAGGATATTGACACCAGGCAGGGCTTCACCGGTTTCATCAAAGACATGGCCTTTGATGCTGCCTTCCCGTTGAGCAAACAGGAGCAGAGGTAAGAGCAAAATTAGTAATAGTCTGGGCATTATTCAGCAAACAGATCATATATGAGATAATTAAAAAAATCAACACTGTTGGCATTTCCTTCCAATAGAGGAAAGTAGCCATTATGGAGCGGAATGGTCAACAGGACTGATTTTCCTGATCCAGTTGTGTTAGGAAAATCATGGATCCCGGCGACGGTGGGAGTACCCTCCCATTCATCGAAAAGGGGGTCGATCGGCTCTGGTAGACGATACAGAGGTGTATAACCTGGATGACCGGGATCGTTTTCAAAGGCTTTCATCGAAACATAAACAGCCTGACCATCATCCGTTCTCAGATCCGGGGCACCCTCAACTTGAGCGTGCAGGGTTCGATCACCCATGAGAAAACGGTAGGTACTATTAAAGGTGAAGATGGAGTCAATGGGAAACCAGACGAAGGATGTATCCGAGATGTTGGGAACAGCAATAAAAAAATTGCCTCCTCCCAGTACATAATTGTAAATACTTGTTTCAGCTTCATCGTAGAGTTCGGCTCCGGTATAGGCCCCATTCCAAATCACGTGTTTAAAATATTTCAGACTCTCAGTAAGATCAGTAGTGGAGTATGGCAAACGACTATCAAGTTCCCATACGGTATATTCGTCAGGACCAGCGACTGAGTCCATCACACCTGCTAACCAGGTCAGGGCCATATTTTGACTATCCTGAATGAAGTCATCCACAACCAGGATATCACCTTTAACCTCTCTGACTTTCCAGAAAGGTGGTTCGCCAAGATTGTCAGGATCCGGATATTGAATGATGGCACTTTCGGCACCCGCTATATCCACGGCTTTAAGGTAAAATGTATGCAGACCCGAGGACAGATCAGCCTGGGTCAGCGTGAGACTAGAAATAGCGGGATCAAGTCGAATCCAACACGTATCACACAGTGAATCAATGGCGTAGAATAAATCGGTGATAGACTCACGGCCATCCTGATCAAAGCTATCCCAGACAAAGGTTCTGGTGGGAAAAGTGAAAGCAGTATCGCCTTCAATGTCATTTACCACGGGATTACTCAGATAGCGAAAGCTTAGGGAAGGTTTTGAATTACGGATTGGTAAGACAATAAATTCTGGTGTCAGATCTATGGCACCCTCGGTTTCAGTCGGTGGAAGCTTGTAAATCTCATTTCCTGAAACATGGGTTAAGCGTGAACCCGGAGTAGTTTGGATACCTGCTGTGTTTCCCTCAGATAGCACCAGGTCAGATGAATCGTATACATAATTACTATCCCCGATATCGGAGAAAAGCTCATCGTCAGTATGGGAAAGCACTGGTGATTCATATTCCCAAACTGCAGAATTATCAACCGCCTTCACTTGGAAGCTAAATACATCAAATGAACTGCGAATAGGCACATAGAACAGAGCGGACTCATGGTTGGTGTAGGTCCAGTCTGCATCAACGTCCCATTTATAAAAATAACCAGCCACCGAACCATCAACATCTTCGCCCCACCAGTTCAGTACTTGAACACTGGTCATGGTGTCAATGAAGGCCTGAGTCAAAGTGTCCAGTACTTCCAGCGTATCAGGAACCGACCCCAACATATAGGTCTTGAGTGTATCATAGCTGGTTTGTCCACTTATTGTATCCGTAGTAGTCACAATTTCAGTGATTACATGATAAATAGTATCACCGGCAATCAAGGCCAGATAGGTTTCAGGAGGACTATTGGTCAGGGGTTGTGAGGGATCATCATACTCAAAAAGTGAGCATGAGAAAAGGATCAGGACCAACCCGTATATAATAATGTTTTTGCGCATTTAGCTTTGAACCTGAAAGGGCAACAACTGGTTGCCCTTTCAGCTATTTATTTCCTTATCTCAATAGCAGCATTTTGCCAGTGCTGGAATTATGACCTGATTCCAGACGATACATATAGACACCAGAACTAACCAGTACACCGGATTGATTCATGCCATTCCAGAGCACACTATACTGACCGGCGTTCATGGTCTCATTTACAAGAACGCTGACTTCCCGACCTTTAAGATCAAAGATAGTCAGACGTACCAGATCGTTATTGGCAATAATGAAACTGATATTTGTGGTTGGATTAAAGGGATTGGGATAGTTCTGTCTTAACTCGAAGACATTGGCTATCTGAACCTCACCATCATCAATAGCTGTCAAATCGAACATGACATCAGTTACATAACTTGGTTCGATCTTATAAGTTGTTGAATCTGCATAATACCCGTGGCGATTATAGGGCCAGCCAGAAAGATAGGTTACAGGTGTTCCGGTTGGGGGGACAGTAAAAGTATCCCAGCCGGAATCGTTACTGTTCGTACCAATCTTCGCACGACCTGAACCCTCTGGATCATTAGCAATGCTCCACTGGCCATAGGGCAGCTCATTTTCAATGACATATGCATCAGCAATGGTGATCCACACACTTTCCCACTGTTCACCAGTTGTGGCAACTCGCAGGTCTGAGGTTGGGATCGTGTCACCGGGAACAGCTGCCATACCCAAGACCAGGACAGGCTGGGTAATATCGATCTCAGTATGAGCCCCGCCATAGTCATCACCGGCACCATATTCAAAAATTACACCAGTGAGCTGTACTTTGAGGCCAGCAGGCAGGAAGCCCAGAGCTGTGGTATCGGCACTATAGCACAACAGACCACTCCAGGGACCACCACCTTCTTCTTCAAAGATAAACTTGACTCCGGAACCGGCATAATGCAGTCCCGTTGCCACAGTAACGACACCCTGAACGGTAATGGTGTCACCTTTGAGATAGGATTCGTCAGTCGAATCATTCACAGCGGCTGCCAGTAGATCACTATAAAGAACTTGATTCACGCGTTGAATTCTAGCAATGCCATTTTCAACAATATCCCGTGCCAGCCGAGGTTGAATTTTATAATTACTGTAGGCGTAATCCAGGATACCAGTAACACTGGTTAACTCCTGGTCCTGCTCAGGCCACAAGAAATAATCCCAAAGGTCATCTACACCACACGTGTCTGTACCGTCTGTTATCAGCCATTCGCCATGATCAATGTCCGGATTTGCAACAGTAACATCAAGCAATTGGACCAAACAGCCTTCATATGCTTCAGCATCAGAACCACCTGTTTTGATCTGAGCTGGTGTAACAACTGAAGGAACAATATTAGCTGCAGCCGGGCCATGTGCCAAAACCTGGGTGATATCGTTTAGGCGCGTTCTACCGTAACCCTCTTCAACAACACCCGTGATCGTTACACTATCGCCTTCAGCTACAGTGTGTACAGTTCCAGCAGCAGAGATAAAATCAAAATTATCCCAGCCTGGATAATAATAGACTAAAATACCGTTCCAGGGACCCTCGGCATCTTGTACATACAGATAATCTCTGTAACCGGTACCCCAGAACTCTGCCGTTACAACACCGCGAATAGTGACTGTCTGCTCCATTAAAGGTGAATTACCTGATGGATCAGTAGTATACTGAATATCATAAATTGGGGTAATGACTCCACCGCTGGGTAAAACTAAATAGGTGTATTCATCTGTTACTTTGGAATCTCCATCAGTGTCTGTAGCAGTGATGTGATAAGTAACTGTTACACCTTCAGTCTGGGCAGGAATATCAGCAGTATAAACATCCCCCTCTGTGTTGGTCATGGCTACATCAGTCGTTTCAGACGTATCTGTTCCCACGCAAGTATAATAGCTCAACGCTGCAGTAAAGCTGATTGTATGAGTAATTGTAGCTGTAACAGTTACCACTTCACCATCCACCGGGGCTGCGGGATCAATGGACACTCCACCCACTGCTGGAGCCTGCATGATAAAATCAGCATCGGTACGCGGTGAAAGCTTATAGGCGCCATAAGTATATGTTATTGGTCCTGTTATGGATACAAATTCATCACCTTCCTCTGGTTCAATTGTATAGGCACCTGAGTTATCGATCTTCAGTGTATCGGTACCATCTGTCACCCACCATTCTCCATAGTCAATTCCATCAATGCGAGAGACATTCTGGACCTGAGTCAGAACACCTTCCCATAGCTCCCAATCAGCCTGATCCAGGGTTAATACTTCTGGAGTCGGAAGGGCGTTACCGGAATTGATGATTTCTACTGTAGGCACACTGCCAATTTCAGTTTCATCATAGTACTCAGCATATGTCCCGGTAACTGTAACACTATCACCGGCTGCTGGAGCAGTCTCAGAACCATAGACATATATGCCTGAATACATCCCTGTACCATCCTGGATAAAAAATCCGCTGCCGCCATAGTGATCTTCACCGGGACCGGTATATACAAGTCCAGTAACCTCTACTACGGTTTCTGCTTCAATCAGACCTGATTGAATATCGTAAATGGTCGTTACTGTTTGCCCAAAGGCGAAACTCGCCAGCAGTAGTGAAACTGCAATTGTTCGCATCATAATTTGCCTCTCTCTTTCATTTAAGAATTAGAAACTTTCCTTCTTTAATTTTCCCTTTAGTTGAACTGTCCGGAGTCTGGTTTTCCACCGTAAACAAGTATAAGCCTGAGGCCAACGCTTGTTCATGTCGGGTGATCATATCCCAGGGATGTTCTCCTCCTGCAAAAAGGGGTGCTTTAAGTTCGTTTATATTTTGCACATCAGCACCCTGATAGCTGCTTTGATCATGTTCAATAACATCAATAAAATCACCAGCCAGGGTAAATATTCTGATCTCACAGACCGGGGGTAAATTGCGAAACCAGATCAGTCTGCCCCGATTACTATAATTATCCCAGGCAGCCTGCCCGCGATAGGGGTTAGGATAAACACTGGGTTGCTCATCCCAGCCATTATCTGTTCTGGTCCCGGGATAAACAAATACCCGGTTTGATGCTACAGCACTTTCCAGACTTTCCAGGTTTGCTTCAGGGTCGCCCCGATCAAAAGCGGTTACAGCATAATAGTTTAACCAGCCATTTTTTACATTATCATTGGTGAACTTGTAATGGTAAGCCACACCATCAATTATGATACTATCCTGTTCACCGAACTCGTTTTCAATCCTGACGGGATCAAGACCGGTATTATAACCAATGCTCTGATCCTCTTCATTAATCAGGTCATATTCTGCCAGCATAGTGAATTCAGCATGATCGGAGCTGGCTGTTTTGGGAGCTCCATAAACACGATAGCCTTCAAAATCCTGCTGTTGACTGACTGGATCGATAAATTTCTCTGGATTATTCTGCCAATAAATTGTTACCTCCCCATCCCCAACATCCAGGGTCATTTGCGGTATGGGCGGGGGTTCCGGCAGGATATATCTGCGAATAATGCCATCCTCATCCATGTCTTCATCCCCATCCAGCAGATTATTACGGTTCTTATCCTCACCATCATAGGCCTGTTGGGCCCAATCAGCATTTACATGCAGATTATTTCTGCGTGAACGGGCATCACCACCGCCTGTGGCCCAGCGTGCTGCAACAAAGGAAAATACGACATCTACAGACTGGCCTGGCTGAAGGACCCATTTGCTTGAGTCTCCTGCCATAGGTTCATTACCCAGGGGACCTGCCGAGACCATGAACAACCAACTCGTGGGACTGTTGGGATATCCCTCAATCGTGTAAGCTGGTTCTCTACTGGTGGGAACACTGGTGGACAGTTTCACATAACGTTCTTCATCAGTTTGGGGCATAAAATATTCTGGATAAGCATCATTCTCGGAAGTGTTCCAGGCCCATTGCTGGTAGTGAGTCTGCCAAAATTGCCGAGGAACGCTGCTACCCAGCACCTTTAATCCCAGATATGACTCCGCCCAGCCGTCATCACCATCGTAATCATAAGAATAGCCTATATCCCTTTTCATTCCCAGCTCATCCAGGCTGTTGTCGAAACCATCCAGATTGTCATACCAGGAAAAACCACCACCTGGTTCGTAAACATTTGTATAGTTCATGTTAGCTACAGATGGGTCCATCCAAATCCCGGCATAGACATCCTCAATCACATCAGCAGAGAGATTAGTAATAGTATAGTTCAGAATAACGAAGGCATCAGCAAAGGAAAAATTCCAGGCATAACTTTCCAGGTGAATCGAAATACCTAACGGGGCATGATTGGTAACGTCAAAACCTGAATCAGTGAAATCACTTAATAAATCCTGATGGGAAACTGCCTGGGGTGAGAAGTGCTGATCGGTGGTCAGTGACGATCTTTCGGTAATACCGGTAGTAGGTAAAAATTCAAAACCTTCATCCCCGGCATCGAAAGCGCCATCAACAATGGCTGTGGAAACCCGTCGCTCACCATTGACAATACCACCGACCCAGAGTCCGGCATCTGAAAGATGCTCTACCTGTTCCCGCAGGATCTCTGAATGTTGCCGATAAAGGCAGGAAGGTTGAATCTTGCCATCAATCTTGTTGAATTGATTCCCAATCAGGCCAAAATTGGTAATGGTTAAGCCAAGTTGTCCCACATCTGTATATTTATTGAACACATCGGCTGCAAATTGAGCTAATGCTGAATTGCTCAGACAAGCAAGCAGAAATATCAGACTGAAAATCCTTGGTACCAGCTCAAAACCCCTTTATCTGTGTAAAATCAGTAACTGGTTAAAAGGTTTATAAGATCACCTAATAAACGTCACAATCAGCGTTATTGCAACAATTACACCCCCCTTTTTTTAGGGGGATCGAACATTCACACTGGGACACTGAATGTCAATATATATTTGCATCAATAAGCTTTGCCAGTGCCATCCAAAATAATACTAATTGGACTTCATAATGCGCGGTTTAGGTTCAAAAAAAATTATGTTTTACAAGCTTGACGATCCCGCAAAAAAGTCCCTCTCGCAGAGAACGCAGAGACGCAAAGTGTTAGTAATTATGAACATAGCTCGCGTTCGCATACGTGACTATATTTATTGATGTTAAAATGATATTCATGTCCTGTCATATACTTTTTGCTGGGGCATCAAACTTCATATTTTAAGCCTGCCTATGCTGAAGTCGGTCTCTACGCAGGCCGGTCCAGCCAGATTTGGGCGGATAACTGCTCTGCAAAGTGGGTTTCATAGCGATTTTCATTGCTGCCGGAGAAAGTCTGGCTAAATTTTTCAGTCACTTATCTATTATTGTCACAAAGACTTTGACAGGGATAGTGATTTGATTGGTGAATTTATGCAGCAAAAAGATTCTCTCGCAGAGATCGCGGAAACGCAGAGGATTGATCTTTATGAGCTTAAACACGTATGCGATATGTGGTTGTGTTTAATGTACTTAGGGCGCATCCCCTGGTTTCTCAACTACTTCAGGCGGTTTCATCAAAATTGAAAGACTGAATAATTGTAAATTACATAAAGGAGTTGGGATCATCAAAACTCAAAAAAATAAACACGCCATAATGTTATATCTGCTACTTGTGCTTTGCCCCTTACTGGTGCTGGCAGATGTAAGTATCTATGAAATTCAACACACAACCAATGCTGGAGATGGCACCTACCCCTCATTATTGGATGGGCAGGCGGTCACCACTGGCGGAATTGTAACCGCAACAGATTACAGTAATGGTCGCTACTTTATTTCCAGTAGTGCAGGTGGAGCCTGGAATGGGATTTACATCTATGATGATGGACACAACCCGGTTTTGGGTGATAGTATTCACATTCAGGCTGAGGTCGATGAATATTATGGATTTACCGAACTGAAAAATCTTACCAGTTATGAGACTGTTAGTAATGGTAATCCGTTGCCCGCTCCAGCTCAGATCTCAACCCACGATCTGGCAAATGAAGAAGCTTACGAATCTGTACTGGTTGCAGTAACCGGCGTGGGTGTTACAGAAACTTTTGACAGTTATGATGAGTGGCGGGTCAGTGACGGTAGCGGTAACTGTATTATCAGCAATGGGAT
>JAOZSM010000048.1:0-2818 GCA_029939675.1 Fidelibacterota bacterium | reverse complement strand
GTACAATATACTGGTATCTCTCAGGAGGGAACCTTGACGGAGGATGGTTTGATTGTGGATGAATCTACACCGGGTACAATTAGCCTCGTGTTTTCAGGTCAAACAAACCTGGCAAGTATGGGTACTTTAGTAAACCTGTTGTTTGTTCCAATTGAGACTGGAATGACAACCCTAAACTTCCTGGCTGCCAGTGTTAATGGCAATACGATCCCCTATATCTCCAGCGGTGAAATCAGTGTTTTTATTTCTGGTGAGTCCATTGGGGACACCTTGACAGTTATACAACGTCCTCTCGCGAATATTCCTGCCATCGTGATTCCTGGAGAAACCCTGGAGGTAACCTGTCTGGCACCCGAGTCCACCACAGCCTGGTCAGCTGAAATCTTCTATAACTCCATCTCAATATCTCTGGAATTGTTATCCTCCAATTATGACACAGCGGTTAATCGCTGGTTTCTGGAATTCTTAATTCCAGAACCAGACTATTTTGAACTTTATGATTTACAGATAACTGCCGAGGGGCTTGAGGATATCACTCAAAACAGTGTCAAACTCATACCCCAGCGGCGTGAAAATTATTCCTTTATTCATATCACCGACACCCATCTGGTAACTCGCTATTTTTATGAGGATCCGGAATCCGTTGAGGACACTTCTGAAATGATGGATCTCAGAGAGGTGATTCACGATATAAATCTCATCAATCCTGAGTTCGTGCTCTTAACTGGCGATTTGGTCAATGAAGGTGAATTGGAAGATTTTGAAAATCGTCGAAATTTCACAAAAGCACAGCGACTATTGGCAGAATTGGAAGTTCCCCTTTATCTGGTATCGGGAAATCATGATCTGGGTGGTTGGGATGCAACGCCGCCCTCTCAGGGTACGGCGCGTTGGAACTGGTGGCGCTTTTTTGGCTGGCATTGGTTGAGTGACCCTCCAGAAGCAGACCTGGATTACACCCAGGACTATAGTTTTGATTATGGTCCCATCCATTTCATCGGCATGGAAGCTTACATTAATTATGATGGCTTCCGTTGGGATACTTATGGCGGAGAAAGTTTCATTCCTACTCAACTGCAGTGGCTGAACACTGATCTGGCTGCCGCCTCAGAAAGTCAATCCAAAGTGTTGTTCTATCACTTTGATTTTTCAGATGATCTGGATCTGACTGCTCTGGGTGTTGACATGGCACTATGGGGGCACAACCATAGAAATACGGGTGACATAAATGAACATCCTGCTAGTCTCTCTACGGCTGCGGTTTGTGATGATAATCGTAGTTATCGAGTGATCAGGGTGAATGATGGCATCTTACAGGCTGAAGAAACGGTTTATGCAACCTATCCCCAGACCCAGAGTCTTTCAGTAGCCTTTGATGAGGCGAATGATGGCGGAGCGGACACGGTTGCTGCGGTCATCATCAATAATCATAGTCTAGATTTTGAACAAGCGCAGGTCAAATTCAACATGCCGGCAGGAGACCACTGGTATGCAGTTGAGCATGGCACCCTGGAGCAGGTAATCCAATTGGAGGCCGTTGATATTTGTTATGTCAGCTTTGACCTGTCCGCTAATTCACAAATGACTGTTACGGTAAGGATTGATCCAGACCAGGTGGATGTGGAACCAAGCTTGCCCAGGGATTGGGCATTATACCAGAATCACCCGAATCCATTCAATCCAGTCACCAACATCCAGTTTGAAATGCCTGAAACAGCGGCAGTCCGGATCTCCATTTATGATCTTAGTGGTGGGCTGATCAGGGTGCTGGTTGATGATCACTTAGAGGCTGGGCAGCATTCGTTTAGCTGGGACGGATTGGAAACAGGCGGCTCACTGGTGGATAGTGGTATTTATTTCTATCGGATGGAATCCCCGACCTACACAAACACCAGGAAAATGACGCTGATCAGGTAGGTTTAAGATTTAGCTGATTCTTTTAATCAAATTCCCTGAAGGGGAACAATGTGAATAGCCACGGATGCAATCCGTGGTAAAGGAATTATTGATAGCCCAACCCTGAAGGGGTTGAATAGAGTTTTGGTAACATTAATTTTTTTGAGAACTATTTATGCAGAGCTTGATAATGTTAAACTCCCCCGACCTCTGGTACGGGACTGTAAGCTTCAGAGTTTGGTCTCGTCTGTTTCTGCAGCTACAGGTTGCACCTGTAGCTATTCACGTCTCATCCCTTCGGGATTCCTTTCGTGCAGACCTTCTCCTAAAACTGATCTCAATGCGGGATATGACAAACTCGGGTTAGTTTACGGCACACATAATGATTGGGAGATGAAACCATGCACGGTACTATTAACACAAGAAAACGGATATCGGTTTGGACAGCCTTGGTATTAACTGGTTTGATCCTGGTGGGTTTCAGTTTTTCCTGCTCGGTAAACACTTCAAAGAGCTCAAGTTCCAAAGACACTGTTCGAATTGGGCTTTTCAATATCTGGGAAATGTCCACCGAAAAACTGACTGAGGTAGATGCTGCAGGCGTTGGTCAAAATGAACAACTAATTGCTGCGGCTCAAATCATCCATGAGATCGATCCTGACGTGTTGGTCATTAACGAAATAGACCACGATATTGATGCCCTTGACGTTGGTGAAGAACTGTCCCTCAACCTCCAACGTTTTAAGGATGCCTATTTACGCTCCGGCGACTACAAGTACCTGTATATCGCTCCCTGTAATACAGGGTTTCTGGCCGGGAAAGATTTTGATAATAATGGTAAAATAGCTACTGTTGCAGACCGTGGTTCCCGTGATCATGGTGGGGATTGCTATGGATATGGGGCTTATCCTGGCCAGTATTC
>JAOZSM010000246.1 GCA_029939675.1 Fidelibacterota bacterium | reverse complement strand
TCCACCAGACTTGGCTGTGTAAAAACGGGTTTCAACCCGTTTTTACACAGCCTCTTAAGTCGTGGGTTACTAGATGTTTAGGAAAAGTATTAACCGTTTTAACGGTTTATTGAATTGCCTGAAACAGGTACCTAAAGGACAAACACTAAATGGAAATACCCTAGTTAATATTATCAGAATTGAGGCTAAGTCTCAGTTTTGGGATCATCAGCTGGCTAATTGGGAAATAGCGTTTCCCCTAGAGCGGAATTCTAATACAAAAACTATTCCCAACAGGTAGATTGGGTTCAAGCCAGGCTTCACCATCATGAGCGGTGGCAATCCTCTTTACGATAGCCAGTCCTAATCCGCGCCCCCCTTTTTTACCATCTAATTGAGTCTGGCGTACGAAAATTGCGCTTCTATCAGCCTTGGCAATTGTTTTTCCAAAATCTTTCACACAGATGACAATCGCGTTTTCTTCACGGAGGGTCTCAATCACAATTCGCTTACCTTCACTGGCATATTTAAGGGCATTACTGATATAATTTTTAAAAACTTCCGCGATCAATGGATTCGCCGTGATGGTTAGATCCTTGGGGATATTCAGCTCGAGATCCATTTCAACCTCCTGTAAATAGCCCGAGTATTCCTTTACTATTCCATTCAATAATTCAGCTAAATCAAGTTTTTCTTTGGGAATCTGTTCACCAAAAGTGGCCTGACTGAGAAAAGTTGTATTTTTCAACACTTCCAGCAACTTGGCACTGCTCAGATAGATGATCTCGAGATACTCATTTTCAGGAAATTTATCGAAGGCCATCTCTGACATACTGTAGATTGTACTCACTGGATTTTTTAAATCATGAGTGATGATATCCAACAATAATTCTCGCAGGCTATCAGATTCTTTCAGTTCTTTCTCAGCCTGTCTACGTTGATTGATCTCTTGTTGAAGCTTGACAATCAATGTCTCATTTTCTTTATTTATGGCACGGATAGCCCGGTTTTTTCTATAGATCAGCCCTGAGAAAATCAGTAAAAAGATTACTCCTACACTGAAACCCCACTGGATCATCTGCTGTTGGACCAATTCCAGACTGATGATCTGGTTCTTTTGATTCAGGGTTTTGATCTGTTGTCGATTCTGCTCCATTTCATAAATCCCTCGAAGCTCAGGTAGCTTGAATTGAACCGGATTGGATACAATTAAATTTTGAAGACCGAATTGCAATTTATAGTACTTGAGTGCCTCAGACAGATTGTGATTATCCTCGTAGGCATGTGCCAGACGACCATAAATATTATACTGGATCTGATGTTGACTATTTGACGCTGCTTTATCAACACCGATTTTCAGAGTATCGATACCTGCTTGCCATTGATCTTCAGCAAGTAAGACCATACCCATTGTTTCATAAATTCCCGGCAAGCCCAATACATCCATCTGGTACTTGTAGTCCAGAGATTGCTGTAACAGCACCTTGGCCTTAGCATAATCACCTAAGGCATAGGCAATCTTTCCCAAATTCTTCCAGGCGTTAGAAATACCATATACGGATTGCAGCTCAGTATAGATATCCAGGGCCCGTTGGATGGTTGTATTTGCTGCTTCTAAATTATTCTGTTCCAGATCGAGCATACCAAGCTGTTCTAAGCAGAGAGCAATACCGAGACTGTCACCGTTAACTTCAGCAATGGTGGTATAAACATTTAGTGATTCGTAAAATGATTTCTGCGCTTCATTAATAATACCAAGATTGCGGTAGAGACGGCCTAGTGTATAGGAAATCCAGGCTGCCCCCTCTTCGAAATCGGCAAGTTCATAATTACTTTTAGCTCTGATGATTGAGGCCAAGGCTTCATCATGGGCACCAAGAACCCGAAATATATTCCCAATTGATGAATAACACGCGCCCAGCAGGCGATGATTATCAACCTTTTCCGCAGATTCGATGGCCTCGTTATAATATTGCATCGCGTGGATATCATCTCCGCGATATTGGCAGCTCTTACCTAACTCAATTTGTATCTCACTGATCAAATTGAATTCACCCTGCGTTTTGGCCAGAGGCAAGGCCAAATTCAAATATATTTCAGCGCTATCACGATTGTGGTTTGCAATAAATATTTTCGCAATCTGAAACTGGGATTTAGCAGCTAGCCCGAAATTATCAAGCAATAAAGATTCTTCCAGAGCAATTCTGGTATTTTGAAGAGCTCCATCAAAATCTGTCTGGGCAGCAAGTTGGGCATACTCCAGCCTGGCATTGATTCGGTCTGGCCCTTTTGAATTATTTATAATATTAGTTAAACTATCAGTGTCGGGTAAAAGTTTAATGGGAATACACACCAACATGATTGCCAGTAGTTTGACACGCCAAATCATTGTTGCATTATTAATCTGTATAATTTGATTCTCGCTTTTGGTTAGCCCAAATCTTATGACAGAATGAAACTTTGCCGCTCACGAGGGGCAATACAGATGGTTTCAGAATTCATTTCAGCCAACAGTTTCTGAGCAGTCTCCAATTTCAAATCAATATCATCATCACTCTGATCCGGATCATGATGGATCATGTGTAATTCTTTTACACGCGCACGATGGGCCAATTTTACAACCTGGGATACAGCAGAATGTCCCCAGCCAATTTTTTTAACATACTCTTCGTCTGTGTAGGTTGTATCCGTGATCAGAGTGTCCGTAGAGTTGACAAAAGCGATTAATTTTTCCCAATAATTGGCATTGTACTCCTTCGAACCTTCCGGATATAACTCATTGTCGGTTATGTAACAGATCGAGCGGTTTTTGTATTCCAAACGGTATCCCAGACAGGTACCGGGGTGTGAGAGTAACAGGGTTTTTACATTGATATCATTTATCTTGAATTCTTCTTCTTTAAGATTGCGGAAATATGTTCGGGCACCAAACTCTTTGATCCGAATGGGGAAATAGACCCCATCCATTTGGGCTGAGATCAATTCACGCATGGTTACATGACCGTGTGAGGCTCCAAATATTTCAAACTCATTCCCGGGTATGTAAAGGGGCACAAAGAAGGGTAAAGCATTGATATGATCCCAATGAGGATGAGAAATCAGGATTTTAGCATGCAGCCCCGATCCACCTTTACTCATCAGATGATCGGAAAGCGGTTTGATCCCGGAACCGGCATCCAGGATAAATAGATCATCCTTGGGAAAATTGATGGAGACACAGTTGGTGTTCCCTCCATATCTGAGAGATTTCTCACCAGGTACCGGCAGCGTGCCACGTACACCCCAGTATCTTAATTCGATCTTTTCTTCGATTATATCCTGAATTTTTTTTATAAAGAACTCGTCGATCAACGGTTTTGTTATATAGCCATCAGCACCGAATGACAGTGCTCGTTGCTGATCCTGCTCATAGGCCTTACCAGAAAAAATAATAATCTTAAGCTCTTTCAGGTCTGGTTCCAGCCGCAACAAACGGCACATGTCCAAACCATCAAGACCAGGCATCATCAGATCCAGGATCGCTAGATCTGGTTTACGCTCAATGATCTCGGTCAAGGCCTCGGTACTGGAAGTGTTGGTTTTAACATCTGCCTCATATTCCTCAAGCAGATATTTTACTGCCAACAGAGTAGTGGGATCATCATCAACCAGATAAACCTTAATATTTTTTAAAACGGACATTGGGCTAACTTAAGTTTATAGCTATTTAAGACCAGTTATATTTCGCAGGTGAACCCCAGAAGTGCCCCTTTATTATTGCAAAGTGAGGTAAATTTCCGTTTACTGGCAGATTATACTCTTGACTGGGAATATCTGCTCAATTCTGCAGGTAAGTATGTTTATATGTCTTCAGCTTGTGAGCAAATCACCGGTTATTCTAAAGAAGATTTTATGAACGACCCGACCCTGCTTCACCGCTTAATCGTTCCTGATTCACAGGAAATGATCATTAGCCATTTCCAGGAAGAGAAGAACGAAGAAGTAGGAACGTATAAGGCAGAATTCCTGGTCAAGCATAGAGATGGTACTGAGAAGTGGCTGGAACATAACTGCACCCCCATTTTTCGATGAGAAGGGGAAATATGCCGGTAGGCGGGGCAGTAACCATGATATTACCCAACGTGTACATACTGAAGATGAACGTATGAATCTTGAAGTCCAACTCCGACAAGTTCAAAGATATTGGCATCACCGGTTTTATCCAAAAACCCTGGACAACTGAAGAGTTGATTGAGCGCTTTCAAGAACTCGACATCAATTGAACAGAAGTTCCCCCGAAATCTGAGTTAAAAAGTCATTAAAGTATTGGTGGGTAAGGATTTGCGAGTATTTGAAAGTGTCGGAGCTTGTTTTTGTTAAAAAACGGGGGTACTTCGTAATCCTTACTCTCTGGTGTGAAATATGTAGGTTATAACCTTTGAATCTGTGTATACAGACTTCTGAATATTTACTGGAAGATCAGAGCA
>JAOZSM010000245.1 GCA_029939675.1 Fidelibacterota bacterium | reverse complement strand
ACTCGAGATTTTCATTCTCGCAACAGGAGTTCAATTCTCCTAGGAGTCACAAAAAAACCCGGTCATCTGATCGGGTTTTTTGTTTCTTCCCCAGGAGCCAGGACAGCCGGACTTTGAGTAACAATACCTCTTTTTGATTGATATTGACGCCACCATGTGTCGATTTTAGGGGTTAAATACCAAACAACACTTACCAGGAATATTCCAGCAAAAATGTCAATCACATAGTGGTGACGTAGATAAACAGTCGCAACGATCAGTGAAATTCCAATCGGTAGAAAAATCCAGAAGAGACCTTTATGAAATCGCCAGGCCATCCCCAGGGTTAAAAAGGTGATCGTACAATGGAGGGACGGGAAGGCGCCTCGGGCGGAAGCGGCACTGATGTTTACAACAGCTCTGGCGCTTTCAGAAATAAGTGAGGTACCTTTAAAAATATTGATAGAATAAAGGTCTGCCAGAGCCAGGCGGGGAGGGGCTGCAGGAAAAATTATATACAGGAGGTAACCACCATAATAACAGAGCATCATGGTTAGCATAACTGTCCTGAATTCCCGGTACTCCTTTTTATAATGCATATAAAGAACCAGAATAACCGTTATCCAGAAATAATTCATATAAGCAAAGGAGAGCCAGTCGGTTAACCAGGGTTGGTAGAATTTCTCAGCCCAGACAGTCGGTGAAACACCAAACATCCATTCATCGATAGCATTTAACTGGAAGTGGACATCATGGGGATTGACAAAGTGAATGGTATCATGCAGGTTGGTATAAATAGCGATGGCAAAAATGAAGGGAGCAACTTCTCTGAGGAATTTAAATATTCGTTTCTCCGGCCTGAACCACAAAAACCAATAGAAAATCCCAATCAACACCAGCGTAACAATAATTCGCCAGATTCCACCTTCGATTTTTCTAGAGTCTTCACCCATAGTTGTGTAAAAATACCAGTTGGCATGAATGGTAATTGCAATGGAAGGGATCAAAAAAACCAGAAAAATTATTTCTTCAATTCTCAAACTCTGAAAGCGACGTAACCAGACTTTCATATTTAAATCAACTCCTGTAATTCAAATTCAATCAACTGCTATAGCTATCACTCTTAAGAGGCTGTGTGAAAACGGGTTGAGACCCGTTTTCACACAGCCATATCTGGTGGATATTTCGCAATTCCCGGGTTAAAACCCGGGGCTACTGAGAACAATAACAACAGGATGCATCGATTAGTTGTTATTATCCCAGTTTTGTAATTCCATTACTATTTCTGCTTGATGTTGTGTTTTCACACAGCCTCTTAAGCCTGGGGCAAATCCACAATGGTCAAGATTCCCAGTGCAGCCAATAAAAAGATGCAGCAGCCGAATATTGCACCCACGCCAACTGCCCAAAGGGTTTGCCTGGTAGACAGAGTCATTACCCGTGAAAGAGCCATACCCGTCCAAACACCACCAGAAAAAGGCAGGGCGGTAATAAATAGTGGTCCCAGCCAACCTATTCGAATCAATCGGGAGGTCCACTTTCCCTGCTTTAAATGAACCTGCATTCGTTCAAAACGTTCAGTTAAATAATGGGTCCACCGAAAATGTGCCAGAGAGTGCTCAAAAAGCTGATGTACGAATGCCATCAAAACAAATTCACAGATAAGCACGATCACGGCAATTTCATACGCAGTTATGCCCAACACCAGTCCCAAGGGGAAAGCGACCTTCTTACCAAGTGTGTATTGGGCGATGACAACCGAGAATATTGAAATAAATTCAGGAGGGATCAGAAAGATCGTCCTCAACCTGCTTCACCACTATGAGACGTTGATAGGCAGTATAGTTGGCTCCAATAGCTAAAATGATAATGGAGCTTTCAAATATGATTTCAGTTCCCCAAGCCTGGAGACCCCAGGGATTCAGAATTGCACCGGCAGTCAGGATCATGAATCGTTCAAATCGCTGCATATAGCCAACATTCTTTTGAATGCCCAGAGATTGGGCTCGGGCCCGGACATAACTCACCATCATGGAGCCCATGATAGCCAGGAATGACCAGAAGAACATGGGACTATCTTTAAAGTGATAAGTAATCCCCAGAAAAACAAACATCTCAACATAACGATCCAGGCTTGAATCAAGGGCTGCCCCGAATTTACTATCGCGTTCACCCAGCCTGGCAATGGTTCCATCAAGCGTGTCTAGAATACCGCTTGTCAGGAGCAAGATTCCAGCTGTAGCACTTTTACCAAGTAGGAAAAACAACCCGGCCAATACACCTATAAGTGAAGCGGTCAAAGAGATCGAATTTGGGTTCATTCTGGCTAGTGGAGACCGGGCAACAATCACTTTTACAACTGAATAATAGGCTTCTATCATGGCGTGGCGATTGAACATGATTAATTCTCTGATTAAACCTTATCCATCATAGTATTCATTGCCCAGGTGGGTGATCAATTCTTCGCCCATCATCCAGCGCAAAGTGTTTTTCAGCTTGGTGAGTTGGATAAATATGTCATGTTCAGGATACAGTTCTGGAGCGACCATGGGCGATTTAAAGTAGAATGACAGCCATTCCTGAATGCCTTTCTTCTCGTGTCTAAGGGCTAGATCAGCAAAAAGGACCAGGTCAAGCACGATGGGGGCAGCCAGAATTGAATCGCGGCACAGAAAATCGACCTTGATCTGCATTTTATAGCCCATCCACCCAAAGATATCAATGTTGTCCCAACCCTCTTTAGCGTCACCTCTAGGAGGATAATAATTGATGCGGACTTTGTGGTACAGGTCTTTGTAGAGCTCAGGATATGTATCCGGTTGTAAAATAAAATCCAGAGCTCCTTTTTTTGAGACTTCCTTGGTTTTAAAGGAACTGGGGTCATCCAGAACTTCACCATCCCGATTGCCCAGAATATTAGTTGAGAACCAGCCTTCCACGCCGAGCATCCTGGATTTTAAGCCCGGTGCCAGAATGGTTTTAATTAAGGTTTGACCCGTTTTGAAATCTTTTCCGGCAATGGGTAGGCCTGTTTGATCTGCCAGTTCAATGATGGCAGGTATATCAACAGTCAAATTGGGAGCGCCATTGAAAAAGGGCACGCCGCTTTTCAACGCTGCATAGGCATAGATCATGCTGGGAGCGATCTGAGAATCATTATTAACCAATCCGGCCTCAAATTTTTCCAAGGTGCTGTGAACATCAGATGCCTCAATATAGATTTCAGTACTGGCACACCAGACCATCACGTTCCGGGTGGTTTTATTTGTTTCTCTGAATGACTTGATATCATCCATGAGCATTTCAGCCAGAACCATCTTGTTTTCAGCAGATTTCTTATGTGATCCATCCAGATTTTTCACAAAATCCTGATCAAATACGGCCTTCATGGGTTTGACTTTTTCCAAAGCTGGCCGGGCCTGTTCTAGGTCTTGGGGTGTCAGCACCCGGGCTTTGCATGCGGCTTGAAAACCATTATCCTCAAAAATATCCCAGGCACCAAAGACCAGGTCTTCTAAATTTGCCAGTTGGGCAAAATCTTTAATCTTGGGACTGCGATTTTCAGTTCGCTTACCCAGGCGAATAGTTCCCATCTGGGTCAGACTGCCTATGGGTGCGGATTGTCCATTTATGATGGCATCGACTCCGGCAATAAATGTTGTGGATACTGCGCCTAAACCTGGGATTAAAACGCCTAATTTCCCCTGGGGTGTTTTACTGGCCAAAATAACTCCTTGTATCGTTCACTCTTGATTTTGATTAAAAATATATCGGCACAAAAGGTAATCTGGCAACCAGATATTTCAAGTCTTGGATTGGTTTGTAACCCCATTTAGTTTTAAGTAGAGTAAACTTAAACGTAGCCACGAACGGCATTTATCATATCTTTATCTGAAATAAAAGAAACCTTAAAATGAAAGCTGATCCATGCCGAGTAACCCATCAATAAATATTAAGTTAATCAGTAGTAAATTCGATATGGAAAGTGCTAGATCTATTCGTGAAACAGTATTTGTGATTGAGCAAAAAGTCCCACCAGAAATTGAATATGATGAGTTCGAGGATTCTTCAACTCATATCCTGGCTGTGATCAATGGGAATGCGGTGGGAACTGCCCGCTGGCGGAAAACTGATCAGGGATTCAAGCTGGAGCGTTTTGCTGTTCTTGCCAATGCCAGGCGACAAGGCGTTGGTGATGCCATGGTCTCATTTATTCTAGCCCGATTAAACGCCAGAGCTGTTATCTATTTGAATTCTCAGGTCTCGGCGATCAAATTTTATGCTCATTTGGGATTTCTGGCAGAGGGTGAGATCTTCTACGAAGCTGGTATTCCGCACCGGAAGATGGTGTACGTTCCTTAGTACATTGCAGGAGCGTCAAAGTTGGCTAACTCTCGGGAAGTAACATAAATCTGAAAAAAGTTTTAACCTGAATTATGACGCCCCCGCAAAAAGTCCCTCTCGCAGAG
>JAOZSM010000244.1 GCA_029939675.1 Fidelibacterota bacterium | reverse complement strand
TCTTGCCCACAACGGGTGACTTCTCAACAATTCTTAGGCTGCTAATGTCTACACCGGGAAGCTGAAGATTTAAATCAGAAACAGATGATGACTCTTCGGAGAGGAGTCTGAACATTTCGTAACCATCTGATCGTATCTCACAAACCAGGGCTTCAATTTCATCTCTGGGAATAAGATATTTTGCCAACACTCGGGTAAAAATCTCCACAGAGGTCTCAAATTCTTCTGGAATGACCTCATTTGCTCCTAATTCATAGAGTGGCTCCATCTCTTGGAGGTAACGACTTCTAACAATTAGATGCACGCTGGGATTCAGTCTCCGGACAAGTTCGGTGATACGGCGGGTTGATGCAGGATCATTAATGGCAGAAACGACTACTCTGGCATGTGCTATATTTGCATGTTGCAGCACAGCTTCCTGGGTTGAGTCCCCGAAAAATATGGGTTCCCCTTTTGCTTGCTCACTTCTCACTGTTTCTGGGTTCATTTCGATAATGGCATAGGGAATACTAGACAGGTGAGCAGTGCGAGCGACATTCCGACCATTGATGCCAAACCCGATAATGACGAGATGATCTTTCATCGTTTTCACCGTTGTTTCTGGGATAGCTGAAAAACCAGTTTTGAGTTTATCGGGAATTGGCAAATTTAGAACAGCATCGGCTATACGGGGTGCTAAGGCAATAATAAACGGTGTTGCAGCCATACTAAGTATTGAGACCGCTAGAAACATCTGATAAATATCCCCAGTAAGTAAGCCATGTTCGACACCCGTTCGAGAGAGGATAAATGAAAATTCACCTACTTGACTGAGAGCAAGACCAACCAGGATTGAGGTTCGAAAAGGCAGTCCTAGCAGGATTACCGTAAAACTGGTAATTGTAAATTTTAAGGCCAAGATGCCTAGTGTGAGCAGCACGGCAATGACCGGGTGTTGTAACAAAAAACCAATATCCAACAGCATACCAATTGAAACAAAAAAGAAACTGGTGAACACATCCCGAAAAGGTAGAATATTACCGAGAGCCTGGTGGCTGTATTCAGAATCAGAAATGATCAATCCAGCCAAAAATGCACCGAGGGCAAGTGAAAGTCCAACTTCAGATGTTAACCAGGCAACCCCCAGGCATATTACTATTAAGCTGAGTAGGAAAATCTCCTGACTACGGGTTTTTGCAACTTGAAATAATATTTTCGGCACGACCCATTTGGTACTTACGATCACGAATAGGATTATACCTATCGCTTTTGCCAGAAGGATGAAAATCGAGCTGCCTACTTGTCCTGATGTGCCAGCCAATAGTGGCGTTACCAAGATCATCGGGACAATTATAATATCCTGGTAAATAAGAATGCCAAGTGTCGTGCGTCCATGGGGACTATCAACCTCAGCCCTTTTCTGAATTAGTTTTAGAACTATTGCTGTACTACTTAAGGCAACCAGAAACCCAATGAAAATGGCCTGCCTTAATTCAATTCCAAGCCAACTAATAATGACAATAACTGCAATGAGTGTTAACGATACTTGAAGAGAGCCTCCCAATAGGACGGCTTTTCTGATCTCCAGAAGTCGTTTTAGTGAGAACTCTATTCCTATGGTAAAAAGCAACAATACGATACCGATCTCTGCGAGCAGTTCAACCTCATGAATTGCTTTAACCAGCCCAAATCCGTAGGGCCCAACCAAAATTCCTGTAAGTAGAAATCCAACAACTTCAGATATCCGTAGTTTGTGACAGATTAAGAGAACCACGATGGCAAGCCCAAAAATTATTACAGTATCATTTAGTAATGGTATATCCATAGCCCTATTTTCTCTTCATTCTCCGAACAAATTTGTTTTTGCTTTATTAAAATAATCTCAGCTGGATCAACTATAACTGAGTTGTCGATTGATTGATATCTCCTAGTTGCCTTATGTCATTCAGAACGAGCTCAGTATTCGTGAGGATTCGTTCTAATTCCTGATCAAAAAAGGATGCAGTTGCTTGATGCCATTTAATTGGACCTCTTGCCAGTACCGTAAAACTATCATTCAATGTGGCGATGTATTCCTGTTTCTCAAGATCGTCCTTGATAAATATTGGTGGGTAAAGGTTGTACATAAGCATCCAGTTTTTAGCAATTCGTGTTGTTCTACCGTTTCCATCAGAAAAGGGGTGGATACGAATTAATTCATGATGGAGGTAGATTGCTTTCATAACGGGGTGGTCAATAAGAGAGACATTGCGGAATAGTTCCGTCATAAGAATAGGGACCTCTTTAGGCTCAGGACAAACTGTGGATCCAATTTGTACCAGGGTTTGTCTAAACTTATTGGGATGCCGTGCATGAGCATTTGGCGAAATCAATCGAAACAATTTAAATAGCTGAGTCAGGTGAAGAAAATTTATGCTATTTTTAATTTCATTAACTACAAACTCAATTGCTTTCTCCAGGTTTCCTAGATACACCTTAGCCTCTTCTTGCGTCTGGGCTTCCATCTGGGCATTTTTGATGCTGAGTAATTGAGCCAGGTTGTTATTACAGGAAATAAATTTATCCAATAAGTCATCGGCCTTATGGGATCGACTGAACGTTATCAATCGATAGATCTTTTTAACTTTTTCATCTATGGCAAGAATTTTTTCTTTATCCATTTGAATGAGATCATACGGTATTAACTGCATCGCTGAAAAAACTCCTTTAAAAAATTGATATGCAGTACAGCTTTGATTGAAATCACGCGAGTCCCATATTGCTGAAGGACCTTAAACAAATGCTATTGATGTTCCATTTTTGGTTGATCGCATTGCGATAATTTGATTTGGTAACAATTATTTATTTTCACTTTTGAACTCACACAGGAACTCGTATTTTTTTTGTCTAGCATTCCACTTTTCCCGAGCATATTGTTGCATATCAGTAATTGTGTCAGTCTCGTCAATTATTTCAAATCCTAGCAGAGTTTCAATGATATCTTCCATTGTTACGATCCCATCCATACCACCATACTCATCAATAATAAGAGCAATATGTTCTTTTTTTTCGAGCAGGGTTTCCCAAACGCTGAATAGCTGATTTTCTTCAAATACAATAACAATCTCCCGCTTTATATCTCTAAGGCATAGTCCTGTATGGTCCTCAGCGAGTTTCTCGAAAACATTTTGTCGAAAAATGTATCCGGTTACGCTGTCAACTTTTTCTGAATATATGGGGATTCGAGAAAACCGTAAAAAATCTTTATTTTTGAGAAAAGCCTCTAGTGACATGTTTTCATCTGCAACCGAGACGACTACGCGAGGAGTCATAACCTCAGAAACCTTAATACTTTTGAGTCGGATCAGGTTTTGAATTATTTTATTCTCTTTTTTGCCAAAGATACCCTCTTCTTCACCAATATTCGCTAAGGCTGATATTTCCTCTCTACTGATAGTCTGTTCTGTATGATTCTTTGAGAATAGCCGTGTAATAAATGCTGATATTGCCACCAAAGGGTAGGTAATGAGCAATGTAACTCTAATTGCATGGGTAGCGATATTCGTTAATTCTCTCCAAAATCTTGTTCCAAGTGTTTTTGGGATTATCTCAGACAGGAAAAGAATCAAAATAGTAAGCACTGCCGAGGCGACCCCAAAATATACTTCTCCAAACACTTTTGTCACTTGTGCTCCAACACCAGCTGCACCAATTGTGTGAGCAACAGTATTCAAGGATAGAATAGCTGACAAGGGTCGATCAATATTTTGCTTCAGTTGAATGAGAAGGCTTGCAGATTTGCTACCAGAAGCTTCTTTCACTTTCAGGGAAGAAAGGGGTGCAGAGAGTAAAACAGCCTCCATTATTGAACAGAGGAATGAAATAATAAGTGCGAAGAATAAATAAAAAAGTAGAAGTGTCATAATTATTCTATCGCTGGCAGTGGTTCTGCCACATTTGCGAATCTATTGTGTTTAAGTGATACTATACCAATTCCTCCCTGAAAACGAAAGATACCTTTGTACACCAATGGGAGCAAGGCAATCCGGTCAGGGGATATTAGTAGCATGCAGACAAACTGTTACTCTTTATGCTCTGGCCTAGTGGGATCAATAGAGTAAGGTGGGTGGCTAAAGTTTCATAAGCTATTATTCAAACAAAAATTCAGTCGAATTATAGAGACTCGAACCACGGATGTGCTTCAAAAAAAGTTGCTAAAAAAGTGCTATTGTTGTCCTGATTTGTCCACTATTGTCCATTTCTCGCTAGAAAACTTGAAAGTGGCCTAGAAACAAAAAACCCTTGTAAGTCTAAGAAATACAAGGGAGTTAAGTGGTGGCCAGGGACGGAATTGAACCGCCGACACGGGGATTTTCAGTCCCCTGCTCTACCGACTGAGCTACCTGGCCTATTTCAATTCAAAATTGATAATTTAGGATTGAAAAATTATTTCGACTTTCGTCTGAAAAAGAGCGCGCAATAATAAGCTGAGAGTG
>JAOZSM010000243.1:2070-4465 GCA_029939675.1 Fidelibacterota bacterium | reverse complement strand
TTGGCTTGAATGACATCATTTTCCAGATTGAATTTTAGAATATAGCTTTCAACCGCACTGGCAACTTGAATGATATCTTCTTCACTGGTGTATTTGACTTTGATCAGAGCCGCTGTTTTTCCATCAACATAAACAGCATCTGGATCTTCGGCCCATTTTTCGGTCACATCTGCCACATCGCTAAGGTATAGAATGGTACCATCAATGCGGGAACGCAGGACAATATCCTCCAGGTCTTCAGCATAATACTGTTTCTGACGGGTTCGAATACTCAGGTCTTCTGATTCACCGCGAATATTGCCACCAGTAAGGTCGATGTTGGCATTGCGGATTACAGCCACTGCTTGAGCCAGGGTTATCCCATAAGTTTCCAGGTCTATTTCCCGGAAGGCGATCTCGATCTCCTCATCTGGAAAACCACTGATCTCAATCTTGCTGATACCGGGTGTATTTAACAGATCGTCCTCAATTCGCAGGGCAACCTGTTTGATCAACGACAAGTCAACATCTCCATTGATCATAAAATCAATAGCCTCTGAACGAAACTCCCACTTGCTAGCTCGAGGTGGTTCGATCCCCGTTGGAAAGGAACTAATTCCATCAACGGCATTTTTGATGTCCTGAAGCACCAGGTCAGCATTCACACCACTGGTTAGCTGGGCAGTGACGACACCTACATTTTCCCGAGACATTGAGGTTAATTTTTTGATTCCTGTCAGGCCTTGCAGGCTCTGCTCAATTTTTAGAATAACACCTTGTTCAACCTCTTCAGGGGAAGCACCAGGATAAACTGTGGAAATATTGACAACACCGGGATCAATTTGAGGAATCAGGGTGGATCGCAGAGAGGAAAACCCAAACCAACCTAGAAACATGATCAGGAGAATGAGCACATTTCCGGCAGAAGAGTATTTGATAAAATATTGGATCATGCTTTTCATTAGTGAAAACCTTTATACCAACTTTTTCGGGAATCTCATAAAAATGGTTCTCGTAGAAAACACAGAGATGCAAAGAAAAGTTTTGTTGTGTTTTTGCTTAATCATTTTGTTGATAATTTCAGGAAGTACAATTGACTTGCTTCAGATCAACCCTGGTTCTTTTTGGATTTCTTTTCGTTTGATTCAGAGGATGCAGCCTTTTCCAGTTCCATGCCAGGTACTTTAACCTGGACACCATCATAGAGATCCTGCGTTTTTGTAGAAAGCTGTATGCCATTTTGAAGTCCGGTAACCACAGCGACCTCTCCTCTGGTGGAAACAACATCCACCGTACGGTAGTGAATGGCTCCATCTATGAGTTCGAGAACAGTATCCCCGTTATGGAGCATCTTGCGGGGTAGCTCCAGACCTTCAACAGAGGTGGACGTCAACACATCACCCCGGAGGAACATGCCATCACGCAGTTCAGGCGCCGAGAAACTGGCATAAACCTTTACCATCTGGTTATTCTCATCCAGTCCCTGATTGATCCGAGTAACTGCCCCCTGCCAGGAACCGGCAATATTATCACTGTGCAACAGAACCCCATCACCGATCTGGATTTGATCAACTTCTTCGATACTGACACTGGATTCGAAATCATATACCGCCGGGTTAATTAAAACACCCAGGGGTTGACCTACTCGAACCAGGTTGCCAGGAGTAATATTGCTTTGGATCAGGATACCATCAAAGGGGGCTCTGATGGTGAATTTTTCCAGACGGGCTTCCTGGGCTTTGATTTGATAATAACTGTTGTAGATGCCTTTGTTGGCTACAAAGAATTTTTCTCGCTCATTTAATGATTGAGGAAGAGCTTGGGTAGGGGATTCAATATTAAATGACTGGAGATAACTGTTCCACAATTTATAGCTCTGGGGATAATCAAATTTGAGTTCTGGTAGAAGAGCCGCTACTGCAGTAAGCAGACTACTGCGCTGGGCTTTCAGGCTCAGTTCGGTTTCCTCCCGATTGATTCTAAGCATAACCTCACCTCTAAGGTAACTCTGGCCCGTAAGAAACTCTTTACCACTGACCCTTAAAACGCCCGTCACCTCGGCTAGAATGCTCACTTTTTCATGGGCTACAAGACGGCCAATTACGGGTACGGTTAATTGAACTGGGCTGTTTTGCACTTGCATCACACCAACCGTGGGTCGGGTGTCCATGGGGGGCTTACGTTTGGGTGCAGATTTCAGGGAAACCAATAACACCGTAACTGCGATAGAGACAATCAGGGTTACTGAAAATGAGATTATTTGTTTCAGGCGGGTGGTCATTTTATAGCTCCAATTCTTTCGGCTTCTTTTCCATTGCGGAGTGAAAATAATTTTCGCCACTAGTCTAATCGAGTTTATTCGATTTGTGTTACTTTCCTTAAGATAAAGGGCTGGTTTTAGGCGATGAGCTGGGGG
>JAOZSM010000243.1:0-1970 GCA_029939675.1 Fidelibacterota bacterium | reverse complement strand
AGGGGTTACCTTACAGAAAGATAAACGCGTTCACTTTCATTTCCGACTCGGTCAATTGCCGTAACCGCAATTTGATTAAGCACATCTGGAGGTGTCATTCCGTCTTTCGCTCGAATCACATGGGGTAAAATCAATGATTCGTGTTCTGATGTAAGAATTTTATAGGTCCAGCGTTTGCCCCGCTGCTGATAAATAACCCAAAGATTCACATCCTCCCGATCATCATGCAGCCAATTGATATGAATATTTCCTGCTTTGAGATCTAAGTCAACCATGGGTGCTGAGGGAGCCTCATGGTCCAGCCAGGGTGATGGTGGTATGAGTGCTGGCTTAGAATAGGGGCCAGCCAACAAAATGTCTGCGATACCACTGTAATTCTGTTGCAGTGCTTTCATGGAAAAGTGGACATTTCCAGGTCCCTCTGGAACCATGCCCCGGGTGATCATGATCTGGCTGAAATTTTCATGAGCATCAGCTTCAGTTTTGATCTTGCTGGTAAACAGACCGGGCCAAATATTGCGCTTGTGGGTATTCTCGCGCGTCCACCAACCCAATAATATGGGATAACTTTGGGGAAGCTGGCGGGTGGGCCAATAAAGCTGAGGGGTCCAGTAATCAACCCAGCCTTCATTAAGCCACAACTTAGCGTCAGCATATAATTTAGCATATTGATCATAACCCTGGATAGATGGTGGATTTCCTGGACGCCAGATCCCAAAAGGACTCAGGCCGAATTTGACCCAGTTTTTTTCGGCTTTGATGCCATCGTAAACCCGTTTGATAAACACATTTACCGCTTCACGGCGCCAGTCATCCCGTTTGAGTTTCCCTTTATGAACCAGATAGGTTTGCCAGGTATCATCATCTGGAAACTCCTGATCACCGTACGGATAAAAATAGTCGTCAAAATGAACCCCATCAATATCATAGCGCCGCACCACATCCATAACCACTTCATACGAATAGTCCTGAGTTTCCTGCATGGCTGGATCCAACCAGTAATAGCCCTTTTCTAGTTTACGAACCAAATCCGGGTGAGTGGTGATTACTGATGTTTCATTCTTTTCTCCGCTGGGGTGATGAGCCCGGTAAGGGTTGAACCAGGTATGCAATTCCAGTCCGCGTTTGTGGGCCTCTTCGACCCAGAAGGTCAATGGATCGTAATAGGGTTCCGGAGGCGCACCCAGCTCCCCGGTTAAAAAATAGGACCAGGGTTCCAGGTCACTTTCATACAAAGCATCACACTGGGGACGTACCTGAAAAACAATGGCGTTCAAGTTCAGGGTAACAGCATGATCCAGGAGACTAATTGCTTCAGCCTGTTGCTGCTCAGTGCTTAAACCCGGTTTGCTGGGCCAGTCAATATTGGCAACCGTAGCCACCCAGGCTGCCCGAAACTCCCGGGGAATCTCAAAATCATGCTTAACGACAATGGGGGCATCAATAATCGGGGTGATCGGTTCTACTGGGGGTTTGGTTGTGCAGGTGGTTAGGATCAACACCATGACCAAAAATGATATTTGATGAATGATGCGGTTGTTTTTAATTTGATTCATGGTGGTGTCCACCAGCACCGTGAACGTGCCCATGTTCTATTTCTTCCGGGGTGGCATCGCGGACATCCATAACCTCTACATCAAAATGGAGGGTTTCTCCTGCCAGGGGGTGATTCATGTCGACTGTGGCAGATGTTTCTGTAACAGCAGTTACTGTGGCAATATGGAGATGCCCTTCTACTTCGATCTGAAACTGGACACCGTCCTTGACTTCTTTAGGATCCTGAAAATTTTCCAAAGGTACTTCCTGGATCATTTCCTCCGAATTAATCCCATAGGCTTCTTCTGGAGGAATAATGGCGACAAACTGTATTATTGGGTTAGATTCTCATTGATTAATTAAAAGCATAATTACATAATTTTATTTTTTTCAACAGGGGTCAATTTCTGTACCCAGGAGTTATCATACGCTTT
>JAOZSM010000242.1 GCA_029939675.1 Fidelibacterota bacterium | reverse complement strand
GGGACAGTATTTCTCCCAAAAAGTCCAATTGTGTCCTCCGGCGTGTTCATAATATTTGTGCTCGACGCCTCTTTCGGTAAATCTATTATGGAGCCATCTTAATTGTGACAACACTTCATCATCATCAGTACCCACATCAATTCTAATCCCCCTATCTGAAAAGTTATTATAATTCACTGTACCGGAATAAGAAGTTCCGCTAAGTGACCCGCAGGCTGAAAAGGTATCGGGATACTCACTCAGCAAATAGACGGCCCCGCCGCCGCCATTGGATATTCCACAAAGTGCCCGACTTGAATAATCTATTTCAATTGCATATTCCTGCTCTATTACAGCCACAACCTCCAAAACATAATCCTCATAATTCTCATTCGTCTCGGAAGGGTTGTTAGAATAAGTATTGGCTCCCGCACTTAAGGATACAAACATGATGTCTCGTTCAAAAGCTTCTAGAGCCAAATCCATACCGGACCCCCAGGCATAAGCATCTGTTCCCCAGCCATTCAATAGATAAATAACCGGTGTGGATGAGGTGTAAGTTTCAGGATAATAAACTAGAACGGTGGTTTTTGCAGCAATTGAGGAGCTATCAAAAGTATATGATTCTGAAACCCCTGTGTCAGCTTGGAATAAGCTGCATGAACTGAGTAGCAGTACCAATAGTAAAGAACTCTTCAAGATAAGTGATCTCATATTTAAATCTCTCTATTCCGGACTTTCAATAATATGCTCAGAACCATCCACTAATAAAATAAAGCTGAAAGCCTCGGGATTTGATTAAAATAGTTAAAGTGTCCTCAAGTTATCATGAGTGGTAATAATCACACACAAGCGGAAATTATAAGTGAGGTTTTAGGACAGGGTAAGTGAGGCTGCCAACCTGGTGTCCAACAGAAAAATCTACTTCACGAATATCCCCAATTCTTCTCTTCCTTTCGTGCTGGATTTGCCTTACCTGAGGGCATGTGGTGGGATGAAGATTTTAGCCTGGATGATGACAATGCCAAAACCTACTCCTTCAAGGAGATGGTTCTGGGCGTTTATCCCTATGTAAAACCCTATAAGCGAACTTTTTTGTATGCGTTGGTCTGGGCTCTGGCAGGAGTAATCCTGGTCCTGGTTCAGCCCCTGATTCTGAAGCGCATCATTGATCAAGATATTCCGGGCGGTAATTTTTCCTCCCTGGCCTGGTCTGCCGGCCTGTATCTGGTAACCATGGTGCTGTCTGCAGTCTTTGGTTTCTACAGTAACTGGATGGCTCAAAAAGCCGGAATATTTGCGGTGAATGATCTCAAAGTTTCGCTCTTTGGTCATGCCCTGAAGCTGGGGTTGCCCTTTGCTGAATCTACCTCCACGGGACAGTTGGTCAGTCGGATTGAGTCTGACCCCCAGCGGATCATTGCTGTTACCTCCACCATGGCTCAACGTCTGCTCATGTCTTTTGGAATGATCATCGGGGCTTTTGTCATTCTGGCCGCTGTGGATGTCCGTTTTCTGGTGATCACCCTGTCCATCTTTCCCCTGGTGATTTTTACAGCCTGGTTTTCATTCAGATATTTTAGACCCTATTTTCGTCAGGATCGGGCGAATTTCTCCAAAATGCTGGGTATTCTCAGTGAATTCATCCGTTCTGCCAGTATTCTCCAGGTCTTTGACCGTACGGATTGGGCCCTGGGTCGTGTACGGAAATCTACGGAAGAGTTCAACAACTTCAGCATCAAGGTGAATTGGATCAACTATGGCATATTTCAGGGCCTGGGATCCATGGAAGTGGCGGCCACAGTAATTGTGCTTATGTTGGGGGTCAAATGGGTGGGTGAGGGAACGCTTACGGTGGGAGCTCTGGTCCTCTTTGCCCAGTACATTGCCCAGATCTATTGGCCCATCTTCATGTTCACTGAACAGATTTCACAATTGCAATCAGCCGGTGGTGCCGCGGATCGCATTTTTTCAACCCTGGAAACCGAGCCCTATATTGCAACTCAGGCAAATCCGGAACCTTTACCGGAAATCATCGAAAGCATCCGGTTTGAGAATGTCAGTTTTGGCTATTCTGATGATAAGATGATCATAAAGAAGATGTCCTTCGAGATCAAGGGAGGTGACCAGGTTGCTTTTGTCGGCCCTACTGGCGGTGGAAAATCCACGGTTATCAACCTGATCTGTCGTTTCCGTGATCCACAGGAGGGCCGGATTCTTCTGAATGGCATCGATATTCAAAAATTTGATGTGGCTGAATACCGCAGTCATTTTGGTTTGGTTCTACAGGATTTATTTCTGTTTCCAGCGCCCATTGAAGAAAATTTACGGGCTTTCCGGGATGGAGTTACCCGGAAAGAGCTGGAAGATGCCGCTCGGCTGACCGATATTCATGAAAACATTCTCTCAAAAGTTGATGGTTACGATACGGTACTCAAGGAAAGTGGAGAGGGGTTTTCCTACGGACAACGCCAGCTTATTGCCTTTGCCCGAGCTCTGGCAGTGAAACCTCAGGTCCTGGTTCTGGATGAAGCCACGTCCTCAGTTGATCCTGGAACAGAATTACGTATTCAAGCCACGCTGAAAAAACTGACTGAGGGTCGAACCTCTTTTATTGTCGCGCATCGCTTAAGCACCATTCGCCGAGCAACCACCATCGTGTTTATTAGTGATGGTGAAATTCTGGAATCAGGCAGTCACGCTCAACTTGTTGCCCGCCAGGGTGCTTATGCTGAACTTCTGACTCACACTGACCCTGACAAGGATATGGTCTAATGGCTCTTCTTAGCGCTACAAAACACGTGTTGGGCTGGTTCATGGCCTATTGGAAAAACCGGAAGACGGGCGTAACCCTCGTTGTTTTAATTACAGTAGCAAGCATTGCTCTTAGTACGGCATATCCCGTAATTTTTAAATACGTTATTGATTCTCTGGTTGAAGGACAAGCCACTACTGATGTGCGACTGTATGTCTGGATGATTCTGATCGTTGGAATGGCCCGAACGGTGGCCCGGTGGATTCTGCCTTCTTCCCGATATATCATGAATCTATTCCTGGCCATGGATATCAAACTGTTTCACTTTGATAATCTACTCAAGAAAGACCCGGCTTTTTTCAATCACTATCGTTCTGGTGATCTTATCACCCGATTCTCAGATGATATTGATGGTGACATGAAGTTGAACTGGTTTGCCAATTCTGGTATCATGCGTCCTATTGAAGCTGGATTTACCCTGCTTTTTTCCATTGGGGTGATGATGACTCTCCATTGGAAGCTGACCCTGTTGGCTATCTCACCACTGCCCCTGATTGTCTGGGCCATGAGCAAAACAGAGCATCTGCAACACAAAGCTTATACCCGACGCCAGGAAACCATTTCGCAGACTAACAATATTCTGGAAAGTGCCTTTTCCGGAATTCGAATTGTGATTGGCTTTGTCATGGAACAGGCCCAGGAGCGGCTTTTCAAGACCAATATGGAAGAGCGGAAAGCTGCTGAGGAGCGTGTGGTTTACATCAGATCACTGCTGGAGAGCATTGGCAGTTTGATCAATCAGGTTGGACTGGTGATTATTTTATTTGTGGGGGGCTATTATGTAATCCACTCGCAGATCAGTCTGGGAGACTTCTACGCTTTCATCGCCTATATGACAGGTATCACGGAACCGATCTGGACCATTTCCTGGTTTTTTGTGTCCCTGAAAATGGCTGAAACATCCATAGATCGACTGGAAGAGATCGAGAAAACCGAAAACCGAACAGTTCATTCTGCCAACGTTGAAGTTCCAATTCAGTCCCTTCTGATCAAAGATATGAGTTTTCGGTTTCCGGATGAGGACCGGCTGGTAATTGAGGACATAAATTTTAAAGCTGAACCTGGAGAGAAAATCGGGATTGTGGGTGAGGTGGGTTCCGGTAAAACGGTTCTGTTAAAATTGATTGCCGGCTGGTTCGTACCAACCAGTGGTTCTGCCAACTTGAATAATGTACGCTTAGGTGATCTTTGTGATGCATCCCGGGCCGCCAGTGTTGCCTACGTTCCCCAGGATATTGAGCTATTCAGCGGGACGGTTGCAGATAATATCTGTATGGGACGTGAAGCTCGGCGAAGTTTGGATCAGGTTGTCCAGACAGCCGTAATTGGTGCTGAACTAGATCAGGAAAAAGTCCTGGAGCAGGGAGGCATCGGATTGAGTGGGGGCCAGCGTGCCCGGGTCGCTTTGGCGCGTGCTTTTTATGGGGATACACCGATCTATATTTTTGATGATGTCACCTCAGCTCTGGATTTGAAGACAGAAAAGATTCTATGGCGGAATATCAATGCTGATTATTCAGAGGCTTTATTTCTGGTTGCGACTCACCGGGAAGCTACGGCTGAAAAAATGGATCGAATAATCTGGATCAAACAGGGTCAGATCTTCTGTGAAGGCAAGCATGGTGAATTGCTCAGGGAACATGATGATTACCGCTCCCTTTTTGCCCATGATTGATATTCCTGGTTATGA
>JAOZSM010000047.1 GCA_029939675.1 Fidelibacterota bacterium | reverse complement strand
GGCACTTAAAAAACCGAGGAACTATGGCATCGATTGCTGAAAGATTAAGGGAATTCCGAGCTGCAGTGGGACTGACCCAACGAGAAGTTGCCAGTTTATGTGGATTAGGAAAAAGGACGATCATCTATTGGGAAATGGGTGACCGGGAGATCAAATGCTCCAAACTTATTCCCCTGGTTCACGAATATGATCTGGATTTTAACTGGTTGATCCTGGGCAGTGGCAGCATGTTCAATGAAGTGGAGCTCTCCGAGTCGGCCCCCTTGGAAACGGTTGAAGAAGAAATTGAAGAGCCCCCGGAACTGGAAGAACCTCAGCAATGGATCGAAAAACCGCAATCCTTTAAAAAGGAACAGGAGGATGTTTTACCCCTGATCCAACGCCTCCGCCGCAAGTAACTCCCGACGAAAAGACTGCTTTATCATTCAACAGGAATCTATTAATCACAATCCTCGGGATGTAGTAAATGATGTGGGTCTGAAAAACTATTTAAAACTAAAACTTTTTAATCGCCCATAGGCGTAACATTGGTATTGAATTTAGAATTGTCATTTACATAGATCTGCGGGTGCCTGAGAAGGGAAAATATGATACAACGTTCACTTTATTTTAGCTGGAATCGCTTACCCCTATGGTTAGCTATCATAATCATGATCCTTCCACTTAATTCATATTCTCAAGCATTTCTGGCGGATACTACGATCAACTTGCCGGGCTCTTATTCCGGTGATCTGATTTGGGGCGATTATGATGGTGATGACGATCTGGATATCCTCTCAACAGGCGTTCTTGATGAGTGGCGGAATATGCAAACAGCCATTTTTCGCAATGATGGGGGTGAGTTTACCGAAATTGAAACAAATCTTCTGAATGTGGGATATAGTGATGCTGATTGGGGCGACTATGACAATGATGGTGACCTTGATATCCTAATAATAGGTCAAACAAATGGTTTAACGGATTCAACAAAAATATATCGAAATGATGGTAATGGTGTTTTTACCGAAATTCAGCTTGACTTAAACGGCTTTAATTCTGCTGCAGCCCAGTGGGGGGATTATGATAACGATGGGGATCTGGATATCTTCATTACTGCAGGGTATTATTATTCTAAAATATTTTATAATGAGGGAAACAGCCTGTTCAGTGACTCAGGTATCAGTCTTGATCTATTTGCTTTTTCTGCCAGCAGTGCTGATTACGATGGGGATGGAGACCTTGACATCTTTGTGTATGGCAAAACAGACAATTTAGGGACGCGAGTTTGCCGGCTATATCGCAATGATGGCTTAATGGGATTCTCAGCAATCACGTTCGAATTTTATCCTGCTCAATGGAGTGAAATGGCCTGGGGTGACTACGACAATGACGGAGATTTAGATCTATTACTCTCTGGTGATGAAGATGATCTTGACCCGGCAACAATAATATATCGTAATGATGGAGATGATTCTTTTACCGATATTGATGCAGGGCTGATTGGAGCCGGACAGGTCTCCTGGGGAGATTATGACAACGATGGCTTGCTCGATGTGCTGCTGGCAGGTGGCTGGTTTGCCCCCAAAGTATATCACAATCAGGGGAATGATCTCTTCTCAGACATAAATGCCACACTCCCGGAATTCCTAAGTAATTGCATCTGGGGCGATTATGATAATGATGGTGACCTGGATATTCTGTTAAACAGCACAGAGGCATATTTCTCAGAACCCCTTATTTATACCACTTTGGCCTATCGTAATGAATCTTCTGCAATAAATACTCCCCCAACAGCACCTCTGAACCTTACTGCTGTGACTCAAGGGGATAGCGCAATCCTGAGTTGGACTACAGCAAACGACACGGAAACACCAACAGCCGGATTGAGTTATAATTTACAGATCGGAACAGCTCCCGGTGGTCAGGACATACTTAGTCCAATGGCCAACAGTTTAACCGGGTATGTTCAGTTTGTTGGTCTGGGTAATGTCGGTCAGGATACAACGTGGATTATCCGGAATTTACCAGAAGATGATTATTTTTGGAGTATTCAGGCTATTGATAATGCCTATTTAGGCTCCTCATTTTCAGTCGGGGATAGTTTCAGAGTAGAATATGGTCCCCCCAGTGCCCCACATGAAATAGAGGCAATCCCAGGGGATATGCTGGTCACCCTAAATTGGTCACCTGGCTTGGAAAATGATCTGAATTATTTTAAAATTTATCGAAATGGCCTGGATGATTCTTTAAGCGCTTCCTTTATCGATTCTGTTTTTTGGCCATCAATTAGCTTTTTTGACACAAATGTGATCAACGATTCAACCTATTACTATTGGATTAGTGCAGTTGATGATCCTGGAAATGAAGGTGAGTTATCCACAGGTGTGAGTGTCACACCTCATCCAATTGATTATGGGGATGTGAGCCTCAATGGTGAAGTCCATGCTTATGATGCATCACTTATCCTAAGCCATCTGATTGGTCAGTATGAGCTGAGCCCACAACAACGACTTAATGCTGATGTCAATGCAGATACACATGTTTCAGCATGGGATGCGGCCCTGATTTTCCAGTATGTGGTTGGACTGTACGACTCTCTGCCCATCGATGATTCTGAAGCGCGATTTCTAGCCTCTGGTGACATTGAGATGGAAAATGTTGGAGCATTACCCGGAACGCTGATAGAGCTCCCCATAGGCGTAACAAATGCTGGTAATATTATGTCTTTCAACGGCGTTATCAGCTACGACCCGCTGGTGTTGATGCCGGCTGATGAGATGATATCCTGGTCTGAGGCATTTTCCGGATTTTCGATTGAGATTGATTCTGAAATAGGTCTATTGACCTTCGCTGGTGCTGCTGTTAATCCAGCCATTGCGGACAGTATCCTGGCGGTTTTACATTTTTATGTAAATGAAGATTTTAATTTGAACAGCACCACAACTGTGACCCTTGAATCGTTACACTTAAACGGAAATAGGAAAATTTCAGACATCCTGGCAACGGTTATTGGAGTAGTAGGAACAGAAACAGGTAATAGTATTCCAAGCAAGTATTTTCTTGATCAAAACTACCCCAATCCCTTTAATCCATCAACCTTAATCCGCTATGGGATTCCGGTCAATTCAACGGTAAGCCTAGTTATTTACGATGTTTCAGGAAGAGAAATTAGATCATTGGTAAAGACAGAACAAGTAGCCGGGTTATACACGCTAAGCTGGGATGGTAACAACAATGCCATGGCTCAGGTTGCAACCGGTCTCTATTTTGCCCGTCTCAGTACTGGCGACAGATCCCAAGTGATAAAAATGGTTTTTTTAAGATGATCCAGATAGCAATATATTCAATTCGGATGGGTTCAAAGCAGGGACAGCGACTCCTGGCTATTCTGCTATTCATATTCACACTTTCAGGGATTCCCTCGTCTGTGTACGGACTAGTAAATACGACCCTCATCGGTCAACTGCCCTTTGGAACTTGTGAAGCGGTTGATGCTGTGGGCAATACCGTGTATTTTGGACAAGGAACGGCCATGAAGATCATGAATTTCTCCGATCCCACCAATCCGGTTGAATTAGGCAGTATTAATTTCTTGCAGACTGTCCAAAAGATTAAAATACAGGACAGTTATGCTTTCGTATTGATAAATTGTCAGGGTATCCGGGTCATCGATATTTCTCAATCCGCCAATCCCATCCAGATCGGCAGCATTGATACAGAAGGCTGTGCTGGTGATTTTGATGTCCGGGGAAACTACATCTATGTTACCGACCTTCCATCAGGTCTTAGAATAATTGATATATCTGATCCAAGTGCCCCTGACGAGATCGGCTTTTGTGAAACCAACGATGCGACCCAAGCGGTGTTCGTAAGTGGTACTAATGCCTTTATTGCTGTCGGTTCAACTGGTCTGCAAATTATTGATATTTCAGATCATCATAACCCTGTTCAAAGCGGGTCTTTCGATACAATGGGCTATACTAGAGATGTTTCAGTGCAGGATCATTACGCTTATTTAGCTGATGGGAGTGGTGGATTGCAAATTGTTGATGTGATCAATCCGCAGAATCCCACAGATGTTGGAATCTATGAAATGGGAAGTCAATCGCGTTACATCATGATTCAAGATGAAGTAGCCTATGTCTGTAATTCTGCAGCAGACATTCAAGTATTAGATATCTCTGATCCCCTGAATCCTAGTCTACGCGGATCATATGCCACAGGGGGAATGGTAAACGAGATCGTGATTGCTGATGATATCACCTATGTTGCTAATGATATACAGGGACTGAGTATCATCAATTTTGAAATTCCAGACAACCCGGTTGTGCTGGGCACTTATGAGACTTATGATATTGTATCTGATGTCGATCTAGAAGGTGATATAGCTTATGTCGGCCTGGTTACTGGCGGCTTGGGTGTTGTTGACATATCCAATCTTGAAAACCCAACCCTCATGAGTCAATATGAAATCGAAGGGCGCATCTATGATGTTACAGTCCGGGAAGATTATGTCTATTTAGCCTGCGGTTCTGCCGGTCTTCAGATAATAGATATTTCGGATCCGCAAAATCTAACGACTGTAGGTCAACATACCACAGAAGGAGCCAGTATTGAAGTGATTGCTAGGGGGAATTACGCTTTTTTAGCAGCTGGAGCTGATGGTTTGCGAATTATTGATATCACAGATGTAACAAATCCATTTGAAGCAGGTGCTTATAATATTGAGAGTTATGTTTACAATGTAACACTAGAGGATAATCATGCCTATTTATCCGGTTGGAATTTTATTCGCATCATTGACATAAGCAACCCGACGGCTCCTTTTGAGACCACTTTTTATGAGGCTGATAACACAATATCTGATCTAGCCATTTCGGAAAATTATGTTTTTGCAGCAGCAGCCGATGACGGGATGTGTATTGTTGATTTCTTGGACCCAGCAAATCCCATGGATATGGGTTGCTGGGGGCATGTTTCAGCTTCGTCATATGCCTATGCATTATCGATTGCTGTCGCCGGTGATTTAGCCTATACCGCAGGTAGTTATGGTGGTTTGCGGATATTTGATATTTCTGATCTGAATAATATTACGGAATCCGGCTATTTCTCCATGGGTGGGGCAGAAGCAGGACATTTTACGCTAAGAGATAATTTGGCCTTTTTGACAACTTATGATCAGGGATTATTTATTGTTCATATTGATTTACAGTCGGCCTATTTAAGTGTGGAACGCTCTTCAGGACGCAAAGGCGAGTCAGTCAGTCTGGGTGTTAACGTGATTATTCCTGAGGGAGCAGACATTAGCTCAACGGAACTGAGCTTTGAAGGATTCCAGGGTTCCTTGGAATTTCTAGGTATCAGCCAGGAAAACAGTTTGGCTGGAGCCGCTGGCTGGGACGTCTATGTGAATGAAACAGATACTTCGCTCGTGACTGCCTGTGGTGGATCGAGTACCATTAGTGAAGAGGGAACTCTATTATGGGTCAATTTTTATATTCCCCATACCCTTGATTTGGAATTTGTTCCCATCACCATTTCCAGTGCTTTGTTTGATGAGGGCGAGTTGACCATTGATATTATTAATGGTGGGATCATCATTTCAGAGTCCATTGTTTATGGCGATGCCAATTTAAGTGAAATAGTTGATATTGATGATGCTTTACTCATCCTGCAACACGTGGTGGGCGGTGAAAATCTGACTCCAGCAGGTCTGTTGAGTGCCAATGTAAATAGTGATGCAGTTATTTCCGCCTGGGATGCTTCCCTGATTATTCAATATAGCATGGGTCTGATTGATAGTTTGCCTGTAGATGATTCTGATGGATCTTTTCAGGCCTCAGGCAATATTGAGATGGAAAACATGAACGCTTTTCAAGACAGTATCCTGTTGATTCCGATTCAACTCACTGATGCTCATAATATTTTATCTTTTGAAGGTGAAATTCATTACAACGCAGAATTATTAAATCTAGAAAATAGCATCACCTGGTGTGACGCTACGGTTGAATTTGAACTTGAAATTAATCACGAACCAGGTCTGATAAGATTTGCTGCAGCTTCTGATTCCCCAATTGAGGGAACCAGTGTTTTTGCTCTTTTGCATGCCACTATCAGCGAGAATTTTTTACACGGTAATACAACAACTTTAACTGTAGAATCCATGAGGTTCAATTCAAATATTGAGCTACCAAATATTACGGCAATTATTACCAGTACAGTGAGTGTTGATGGGGGAATAGCCCTCCCGAAAACTTTCAGTCTTCAACAAAATTTCCCCAACCCATTTAACCCTGACACAATGATTAAATATGGACTCCCTAACAGATCAAACGTAAGCCTGGTTATTTATGATGCCAGGGGCCGGGAGCTAATCACTCTGATACAGGGCGAACGATCCGCAGGCTATCACTCAGCACGTTGGGATGGTAGACAAAGATCAGGGGCCAAGTTGAGTACCGGAATCTACTTTGCCCGACTTCAAGCTGATGAATATTCCAGTGTGATCAAGATGGTATATTTGCGATAAATTCTGCATTAATGCCCCTTTCAAGTTAGGCTCAGCTACCCTTTGAGAGCCGCAGTGAGACGAGCTAGAGTGTCTCGCTGAGGTTCTAAGCATGACACGTTCCACACACTTTCAATCTGATTCAAAAGATCAAATATTTTACGCTGCCTGTGCAGGTCAATCATTGATGTACCCTTGTCTCACATTACATTGCCGCGATTTTAAATAATGGAGCGATCATGCAACTGAAACGAACTGTGACCTGTGGTCAATTAACTGGTGAAAATGTCAACCAGGAAGTCATCCTTAACGGCTGGATTGCCACAAATCGTGATCATGGTGGTGTTATTTTTCTCGACCTGAGGGACCGCTATGGTAAAACTCAGGTAACCTTTAATCCTGATTTGGACCCGGAGATGGCAGCGAATGCCAAACGCTTGGGTATGGAAGATGTTATCGCCGTTAAAGGAATCGTTCAGATGCGTCCAGACGGAAACATCAATTCCAAGATGGTAACCGGGGAAATCGAGGTTATCGTTTCAGAGTTAGAAGTGCTCAATGAGGCTCAACCCTTACCTTTCCTGGTCTCAGATCGTGAGAGCGGGAATGAAGAGTTGCGTCTGGAGTACCGCTACCTGGAGCTGCGTACCAAGGAGCTACAACAATTTATGGCCCTGCGCTCCAGAACCTATCAAAGTGCTCGTCGTTTGCTCAATGAAGAGGGTTTTATGGAATTCGAGACCCCGGTTCTGATGAAATCTACTCCTGAAGGTGCCCGGGATTATCTGGTTCCCAGTCGGATTCATAAAGGAAAATTTTACGCTTTACCCCAATCACCACAAACCTATAAACAGTTGCTCATGATCGCTGGTTATGATAAATATTTCCAGATCGTAAAATGTTTCCGGGATGAAGATCTACGCGCCGATCGCCAGCCTGAATTCACTCAGATAGATATCGAGATGTCTTTTGTGGATCAGGATGATGTCATGGGGTTGGCCACCCGAATTACCAGGGGAATATTTAAGGATGTCCTCGATTACGAATTGCCGGAAACTTTTCCCACCATGAGCTATCAAGCTGCCCTGGAAACCTACGGCAGCGACAAACCGGACTTACGGTTTGACCTGCCCCTGGTCGAGTTTGCTCCTTTTGCTGAAAAAACAGAATTTGGCGTGTTTACCAATAATCTGGCTGAGGGAGGCCGGGTAAAAGCTCTGGTGCTTAAGAATGCTGCTGACAAATATTCCCGCAAGATCATCGATGGATTAACCGAGTGGCTAAAAACCTATTATGGCCTCAAAGGTCTGGCCTTCTGCAAAATAGATCAAGGCAAATTCTCAGCAGGAATCAGTAAGTTTTTTCCTGAAGAGTTGCAAGCAGAAATCACTGCCAAACTTGGTCTTGAACATAATGATATCCTTTTCTTTGTGTCTGATACGGAAGCAAGAACCCTCCAGGCCTTGGGTGCTCTTCGGTTGGAGCTTGCCAAGCGTGAGAATCTGATTCCCAAAGGTCTGGTCAAGCCGCTTTTCGTGCTGGATTTTCCGCTCCTGGATTGGGATGAGGATAGTAAACGCTATATCGCCATGCATCATCCTTTTACATCCCCCAACCCTGAAGATGTCGGCCTCATGGATACTGATCCGGGCCATGTTCGGGCCCGGGCATACGATCTGGTGATCAATGGCTATGAAGTTGCTGGTGGTTCAATCAGGATTCATACCCGCGATATGCAGAGCCGGATGTTTGAGCTGATCGGAATGGATGAGGAAGAAGCCAATGCCCGCTTCGGCTTTTTACTTAAAGCCTTTAAATATGGTGCCCCACCGCATGGGGGCATTGCCTTCGGCTTTGACCGTCTGATCATGATCCTGGGTGGAACTGATAATATTCGTGACGTTATTGCTTTTCCTAAAACGACTTCTGCAGCCTCACTTATGGATGAAGCACCATCAACAGTAGATGATGATCAACTTAAAGATCTGCATATTAAACTTATCGAGTGACCTAGCCCGACAGAGACGATAGGGTGCTTGGCCATCGTCTTAGTGATAACAAAATACATGAAGACTATTAATACCAGTTGTACTTCAAATCTGCGGTAAACGAACCCACCCCGAACCCCTCCGAGGAGGGGACTTGGCTCGCCTTTCGGCTCACTTATGTTAAAGCTTATACTGCAATTATGAGGTGAAACTGGTATAAGTTCATTTCCGTGACTTCATTGTGACGCTTTGGTAATTTGTTCAATCACAGATGTTCTAAGATATTGTCATGCGATGAGGGGAAAATAAATATGATTCAAATCCAAAAACTGACTGTCCTGTTAATACTCTTACCCTTGCTGTCTATCAGTCCATTACTGGGTCAATACTGGCAGCAATATGTGGCCTACCAAATGGATGTCGTTCTGGATGATGAAGCAAAAACTCTGACTGCAACTTCTGAGCTTGTCTATGTGAATCACTCTCCAGATACGCTGAATCAGATTCTCATGCATCTTTATCATAATGCCTTCAATGAGGGAACCATTGCTCAACAGGTTTGGGCAGATTATGGTGATGCTCTTGATCTTGAAAAAGGGTGGACGGGGATCAAAATTAATAAAGCCGTTTCCGATTCGACGGAATTGAAATTTTTGATCAGGGATGATACCATCCTCGAAATATCCCTTAATCATGCACTAGCTCCCGGCGATACCCTCCAATTCACGCTGGATTGGCTTTCAATCATTCACCCCCACATCGATCGATCCGGCTGGAGAGGTCAACAGTTTGATCTTTCTCAATGGTATCCAAAATTTGTGGTTTATGACGAGCAGGGTTGGCATGATGATCCTTTTGGGGATTGGGGTGAATTCTATGGTGAGTTTGGTGATTTTACCGTGCATCTGGATGTACCAGCCAGTCAGATCGTGGGTGCTTCCGGCGTAGTCATTGAAGGTGACCCCGGCTGGAATGAGGTGTCTGTGGATACATCTGTAGCCTGGGATGTGTGGGTGGAAGATTTCAGGAAAGATAGGGGCGAGTCTCTGGTCCAATTGGATTCCGCTGCACGGCGCAAAGTTAGTTTTTATGCTGAGAATGTGCACGATTTTGCCTGGCTCTGTTCTCCTGACTTCGTGTATGAACACGGCACCTGGAATGGTATTGATGTACATGCTCTTTTTACTTCAAAAGTGGGGAAGACCTGGACTAAGGATGTTGTTGAGGATGGTGTTTCTGCCATTCGCTGGCTCTCAGAAAAATTTGGCCCCTATCCCTGGCCCCAAATGACCATTTCCAAGGCGCTCCTGGGTGGGGGAATGGAATATCCCATGCTCATTATGGATGCCTCTGATAGTGAAAGTTTGATTGTGCATGAGATCGGTCATAACTGGTTTTACGGACTTTTTGGCAACGATGAGTTGGATGATGCCTGGTTGGATGAGGGGTTTACAACTTTCCAAACCCGCTGGTATCAGGAACACTATTATCCCCATAATGGATATGCGATTACCCGCAAATCAATTACCGCATTTGAAGCAGAGCACCTCCCGCGTCAGATGTATGTAGAATCAGATCTGAAACCGACAATTCGCTATATGCAGAGCCCCCGAAATGAACCAATTGCAACTCGGAGCTATGATTTTATCAACTATGGTTCGTATCGCACAAATGTCTACACAAAAGCCAGCCTTATGCTGCAGTCACTGAAAGACTATCTAGGTGAGGATCGTTTTTTGGCAGGGATGCATGTGTACTATGAGCGTTGGGCTTTAAAGCATGTGAGCGAAGACCATTTTATCAAAGCCATGGAAGATTCCTGCGGTGAAGAACTGGACTGGTTTTTTGATCAATGGCTGCATACTGCTCAATATGTGGATTATGCCCTGGCACAATGGGAAACGGAACGACTTGATGGTGGTCATTATAAAACTCAGGTTCATGTAGAGAATAAGGGCGGTATGTTTGTCCCCATTTCAGCCACGATTTTTGGTGACGATGGTGAAACAGCCACAGGATCTCTGGCAGAATTCAGGTATCGGGATAGTGGCGTAATTACGATCAATTCAAATTTTAAACCGGAACGGGTCTATCTGGATGCAGACAATATTTTTTTCGATGTGGATCGACGCAATAATGATTCACAGCAGAAACGATCCTGGCGCTACAACTATAAAGGCTGGAACGAGTATCCCGATGATCGTAATCTGTATCTATGGAAACCCCAAATGGGATTTAATGATACGGATGGACTGGGACTTGGCCTGCGAGTTGACCGGGTCTACCGTAACCCTGGAAATTTTGCAGCGCTTGAATTGGATTACAATCTGATCACTGGTAACCCTGATGTGGCTATTTCCTTTAAGCAGAAGCAGGTGGGGCTCCCCTTCGTGGCAACCTGGAGCGGTTCAGCAGGAACCTGGCATGCTCTGAGCTATGCCTCCCTTGAATATGAGTTGAACTGGGCCAGGATCTTTTGGCAGAACCCCGTCCACTACCTGACCCTCTCAATAGACTATACTGATGCAGAATATGCTGGTCTGAGTTTATCCGGGCAGCGTAGTTTCGCACGACTAGGTCTGGTGTATGAACTTCAACATTATTTATTTCAGGGTGATTATGGTTTAAGCGCCCAATTTCAATTTTCTCCCGGGGGACTGGGTGCCTATGGGCAGAATTTTAGTCAGATGTCCTTAATGAGTAGCTGGGCCAAAGGGTTTAGCTACTTTAGGATTAATAATCGCAGTAATTTTTTGGCTAATGATGCAGCAACACCAGATTTGGTGAAAAGCCGGTTAGCATCCCGGGATCTTCGAAGTACTTATCTTGATCGAACAGCTTCTACTCTCCATCAGACCGATGCCATCGATATGTCTGGCACACGCTATTATCTGGCTGGAGGAGGCCGGTTGCGTGGATATACTGATTCACTGGATGTACCGGTCAATTATCTCTGGTCAAATAATTTAGACATAGTCTTAAACTCAGGTCCATTGGCTTCCGACAAGTTGGATTTTAATACTTTCTTCGATTTTGGTCAGAGTTCAAATGATGCCCAAAGTTGGGAATGGTTGGCTGATGTGGGAGTAGGATTCACCTATAAACCCACCTGGAAGAGAAATAGTTGGTTGACAACCCTTATTCGACCGATCCAGATGAAATTTACCTTACCTGTAATGCGCTATGAAAATGGTAACTGGGTGAGTACTCTTTCGAATAATTCATGGGTTTTCAGCATATCCAATTAATTCATAAAGGAACTTTCCATGATCAATAATTTACTCAAAGCATTGCTTTTCACCCTATTCGTAACAAGTAGTGTGATCAGTCAGGAAAGATTTGATCAGATCAGAATCTGGTCTGAGAATACTGCTGTATTGATTCCAGAATTATTATCCATGGGGATTGACCCTGAGGGCTTGAATGTCCGTCGGGATGTCTATGTTGATGTCATTTTAAATCAAACCGAGAAGATCCGGGTTTTAGAGCGTGGACTCACTACTGAAGACCTGATAACAGATCTAAGCACATACTACGAATCTCAGCTTACTCAGGGTATGGATCGAGAACTTGGTTACGGGAGCATGGGAGGTTACTACACATTTGCTGAAATTGTTGAAAATATGGATGCATTACATGCTCAGTACCCGGAAATCGTTTCAGCAAAGGATAGTATTGGCTCAAGTTTTGAGGGCCGGACAATCTGGGCTTTTAAGATATCTGATAATCCTGACAGTGATGAAGAAGAACCTGAAGTATTTTACAACTCGCTGATCCATGCCCGTGAGCCGGCAGCCATGATGACAGTCTTATATTTTGCCTGGGAACTGGTAGAAAATTACAATCTTGATCCCCTGTTGAGCTATTTGGTGAACGAGCGTGAGATCTGGTTTGTACCAGTTGTTAACCCGGATGGTTATGTCTACAATGAATTGATTAATCCTAATGGTGGCGGGATGCATCGCAAGAATCGGCGTCCTGGCTGTACCAGCTCACCAGGTGTGGATCTTAACCGAAATTGGGGCTTCCAATGGGGCTATGACAATGTTGGTTCCAGTCCTGACATGTGTGCTTCCACCTATCGCGGTACTGCTCCATTCTCCGAACCTGAGACCCAAACGATTAGAGACTTTGTCCAGGCTCATGATTTCCAAACTGTTTTTAACTACCATACTTATGGCAATTTATTGATCCGACCCTTTGGCTATAGCTCTAACGCCGATTTGCCTGCTCCTGATAACGATACCTATATGGAGTTGGGACAGGACCTAACCGCCGATAATCACTATCTCTTTGGCACCGGGACTGAAACAGTGGGATATATGGTTAATGGGGATGCTGTTGACTATATGTATGGTGATCAAGGTATTATCAATTTTACACCAGAAGTCGGTGCTGCGTCTGAAGGTGGGTTCTGGCCACCTACCGGGATGATTTATGAATTGGCCGAGGAAAATCTCAGCATGAATATTCATCTTGCAGGTGTGGCTGGTAAGTGGATTCGGCTTGAAAACTTTAGGCTGCTCCCAGATGGTCCCTTGGAAAATGGTGCCAGTGTTTCTTGTGAATTATTAGTAAGGAATAAGGGGCTGGGGAGTGAGGACAGAATTGTCACCCTCAACATCAGTTCCCCGGATAGCAGTTTGATTCCCTCCATCGATAGTTTTGATCTGACTGATTTGCCAGCTTTAAATAGTATTGATTTAGGCTCAACTGGTCTCAGTTTTGAGGTAAATGCTGGAGCGGAAACAATGGCTCAACTTGTTCTTAGCATTGCCGTTGAAGACCAATATACCATGGCTGATACTTTTTCCTGGAGTGTTGGATCAGCCGATACTCTTTTTCAGGATGACCTTGAAGCCGGATTCGGACTTTGGTCATCAGAGGAATGGAATCTAACCCAGGATGCTTTTAGCGGGATGCAGGCTATGACTGAATCACCTTATGGTGACTATCCTGAATTATCAACGCTGGATGTCAACCTTATCGATCCTATTGATCTTAGAGGATATGACTTATCCATACTCAGCTTTGATGCTAAATGGGATATTGAGGTCAATTATGATTTTTGTCAGGTATTGGCTTCAGATGACGGCGGTCTTAACTGGAGAGCACTCAGTGGCGAATATACAGTAGCGGGGAACGCAGCGACTGTTCAGCCTTTGGGCGAGCCTGGCTATCATGGCGTCCAGGACTGGGTTCACGAAACCATGTCGCTCAATCAATTTGCAGGGAGTTCTGACTTGTTACTGGGTTTCAGGCTAATGAGTGATACTTACTACGAAGGTGATGGTTTTACGGTAGACAATCTGGTCATTCAGGGATGGGGGATTGGCTTTCTCGCCGGGGATATCACCCGTGATGGTCAAGTAGATATATCCGACGCTGTGCTTTTGACAGAATGGATTATTCTGGGTGATGAACTTGAGGGTGAAGCCCTGGAATTATCAGATCTGAACCAGGATTCCATGGTGAATGTAATTGATTTGGTTCTGCTGATTGAGGTGGCGCTGACTATTTAAAGCGCTCAAAATACAGCATTTCAACCATCCAATAATTTAATATTTGCTTTAAACACCAGTTGTAATTCCCAAACTTCGCACTTTATATTCGGCGGTTTTTACTGAGGTGGTGAAAACATATCAATTGGGAGAGCGCGAATACGGTGCGCCTGTTTATTCTTATCACAATAGTTGGGTTGTTTTTAGCCTGTACGGGACCTAAACCGCCAATCATTCAGGAAGTTGTGGAACCTCAAACCATACTTACTGTAGCGATGGCTGATAGTTTCTGGTCGCTTAGGGCTGATACAGCTTTTGCAAACAGAGCTTTGCAGGCTTATCAAAAATTGGCAGAAGCAGATTCAACATCCATCACCGTCTGGTCCAAGTTGTCCCAGGCTTACCATTACCACGGTCAGTATTTAAACACGAATTCTGCTCTACGCGATAGTCTCTTCATGCGTGGCTATGAAGTCAGTCAGGCAATCCTGAATCAGAATAATCAGTATCGAGATCTCCTATTTTCATCTGGTGATGAGAGTATTGCCATCCGCGGATTGACCAGAGAATCAATTGATGCATTGTATTGGGGCATGGCCAATTACGGCCAATGGTTGTCCACCAAAGGATCTCTAGTACGTTTAGGTCAGCGAGATCTCCACTGGGCCACACTTGAACACATTCGCGATCTGGATTCGACCTACTATTTTGGCGCTTATTATCGTTATAAAGGTCCTTTGCTGGCCCGTGATCCTGCAACTCAGCGTGATACTCTGGCCATTCTCCAGGCCTTTCAAACAGCCATTAAAATTGCTCCGGATTACCTGGGGAATTATACCCTTATGGCCACCTACTACTGCCCTGTCACTCAAGATAAAGATCTTTTCTATCAATTGCTGACCAAGGTTATTACTTCGCCATTGGATCAGACCCTATCCTATCACCCCGAAAACATGTATGAACGCAAGTTGGCTGAGAGATTAATGATCAAAGCTGAAAAGGAAAACTGGTTTAAGTTATGAAGTCATTTCGCGCAGAAAGACAAAGAAAAAATGCCTCCTCACAGGTTATTGTAACCATCCTGGTACTTTTGATATCTATTGTTCTGGTGAGATTTTTTCCAAATGATGTTAAAGCAGATAAGCCCCAGATGCCGCAGACAAACTGGGAATCTTCAGTGATCAAACTGCCTTAATCACTTGTCCTAAAAGGGAAAAGGTGGCTCAGCCATTGCGCTGAAAGCTTCCCTTAGTTTATCTTCATTAATTGAGTAGATCTTTTTACTGCTTCTTTTCGTTGCAATCCCCTGATAAATATCCGACTTAAAATATTGGCGCAATTGAGCTTGAAGGGGAATGATTTGTTTCCGGGGCTGCCAATCAAAGGTTTCGCCAGTAGAAGTATTAAAAATAGAACCTGTGGCACTGGCCCAGGCAATCACTGAAAGTCGGTACTTTTTCCAAAGGTCGTAGGCAACTTGAGTTACTTGTGATTGGGTACAGGGACTTAGGAAAACAAATCTTTTACTAAATAACAGGCCTGTATGATAATACTCAGGTACGTTGATGATACCGTCTACCCGCAAATGCCTACCCATCAGGGTGAATAAAGCCAGTAATTCATCGCCCAAACCCAGACCTGGATAATCCTGGCCAGGGAGTCGCGGTTTGCGGTTGGTGAAAGTTGCTTTAGGGTTTTGCAGAAGCAGCCATTCTACCATGAGTACCTTAAGGGGCTTGGTATATAGGAATTCAGCATCCACATCTTTTGGGACGAGATGCTGGTAGCGAGCTACAAATTCCATAACAACATGGTTATGGTCCTGTTGGTGTCCATCATAAATGGTCAGCTTATGCCGGTAGGGATCTATGGTGTCTATATCAACAGACAAATGGCGAATACCCCTGTGGCGGGCCTGTCGGTCCAGACCAAACTTTTCGATCATAAATTTAATTCCATCTCTGGAATACTTACCCAAAAAGAGTTCTGATGTATTGACAGAATTGCCGTCAAGGAAAAGGTCGTCCCAACTTAATTCTTCCTGATCGAAATTGGAGGTAATATCCAAAGGGGAAATCCCTCTGGCAATTCGGCGATATTTTCTAAAAAGTCGAGTCATAGGGCTTTACCAATATACTCCTTTTCATCGCAGATGATCACAGATTTACACAGATAAAAATTGTATGTAAACGGTTCTTCTTAAAATAGCTGAATCAGAAACCCGCGACTTAAGTCGTGGGCTGCTATGCACTTAAGGATGATTGTAACCATTTCAATGGTTTCCTATATGTTTGGAAACAGCAACTTTATGGACAGACACTAATTATCGTGGTAGGGATTGCTTAAAAACTATAGGTCAATCCAATACTCAGGTTTGAAAAATCTTCCAGT
>JAOZSM010000046.1 GCA_029939675.1 Fidelibacterota bacterium | reverse complement strand
CATTACTGGTCAGGCAAACCTCCAAACAGATCCGGTGATCGTTGATATAATTCATCAGATCGCCATCTTCACGTAATCGGGTGCCGTGACCGATTCGGTTGGCACCACAGTAATGGATTGCTTGATGAATGGAGGCTGGACCATATGCTTCTCCAGCATGCAGCGTCACATTTACATTGTTATTTCGAGTGAGGTAAAACGCTTCCAAGTGATCTTTTGCCGGGAAATTTTCTTCGGCCCCTGCCAAATCATAACCCACCACCCCCCGATATTTATAGGCGATAGCCAACTCTGCCAGCTGGATCGAGGTTTCGATGGAGAAGTTGCGAATCCCGCAAATAATCACGCCGGTGGTAATGTTGAATGCTCTTTCTGCATCGTGAAGACCACCAATCACTGCATCAAGCGACTCCATGGGAGTCATGCCCAGATCCTGGTGCAGGATGGGAGAATAACGTACTTCGAGAAGCCTGACATTCTCCGCTGCAGCATCCTCGGCCAGTTCAAAAGCCGCTCGTTTTAAGCCTTCCGGTGTCTGAAGAACGGATAGAGTGATCTGGAATTTATCAATGTATTCTTCAAGATTCTTGACCCGACCTTTTACAACGACTGCTTTGATCAATTCATCGCGATCGGTTGTGCCCAGATCAATTTTATCTTTTTGAGCCAGATCCAGCATCGTATCTATTCGTAAGGAGCCATCCAGGTGACAGTGGAGTTCCGGTTTGGGTAACTCCATTAAAAAATCTCGGCGTACAGGTTTCATTAACTTATTCCAGTTTGAGTTTTATCAGTTTTTAATGTGATGATGAACCAGGCAGCTATGGCAATGATGAGGATCGGACCTAACCAGCCAAAACCGCTAAATGTGGGCCACCAGTCCTTATCAGCAGTGAGAAAAATGGGTAACGCGACAAAAATGCCCATCAAAGCCTCACCGGTAATCATTCCAGCCGCCAGTAACAGACCCTTTTTACGGGTTGTTTCAGTAGCACCCAGTTTATCACCAAAATGAGCCAGCATGCCACCCACAAAAATGGGAGTTGAAAGCGAGATAGGCAGGTAGATTCCCACTGCAACTGCTAGTATTGGAATCCTGAAATCAGAACCACGGCGTTCCTGGCGGATATCCAAAATGATGATAATGATACCCAGAATAGCACCCGAAATGACCATGTTCCAGGGCAGGTTACCCTGGAAAACACCTTCTGCCACCGCTTTCATCAGGGTTGCCTGTGGGGCTGAAAGGGTTGGCGAACCAATTGTGTAGGCCGTATGCAGAATATCTAGAACCAGACCCAATACAATAGCAGCGCTCAAGACACCAATGACTTGCATAACTTGCTGTTTCCAGGGGGTTGCACCAATAATATGACCTGTTTTAAGATCCTGTAGATTATCCCCACCAATGGCGGCAGCATTACAAACTATGGCACCCACCATGATAGCGGCAGCGGCGCCTTGCAATGATCCCGAACCCAGGATGGCCAATAACAGGAGTGAGGCAAACAATACCGTAGCAACGGTGACACCTGAAATGGGATTATTTGATGATCCTACAACACCAGCCATGTAGGCTGCAACAGCTGAAAAGAAAAAGCCGAAAACCATCATGATGATTGTAATCAGGAAGGCTAGTTGAAAAGTTGGTAGAATATCATTGTAGATCATGAATACAGGGATCATGAGAACCAGCAGTGCTATTCCCACGTATTTAATGGGGATATCATTTTCTTCACGCTTAATGGTTTCGCCATTTTGAATTTTACTATAGGCAGTCAAACTGGATTTGATTCCTATTATCAGTGGCTTGAATAATTTTATCAATGACCAGATTCCACCAACAACCATGGCACCAACACCCAGGTAACGGATTTCGGTATCCCAGATCGTATTGGCTGCATCCAGGACGTTTCCCTCGTATCCATAAATGGCAGTATAAATCGGAATGGCAATAAACCAGGAGATTACGCCACCAGCAAATACCAGAATACTGATATTCCGGCCAACGATGTACCCGACCGAAATGAGAGCTGGTGAAAGATCCATACCAAAACCGAATACAGACCGGCCTAAATGAGTGGCACCTTCAAGGGCAGAATGCCATAAGGCAAAACCTTGTTGGCCCAATTTCATGAGGGCAGCAGTGACGCTGGCCAGGGTCAGCAATTTTAAGCCACCTTGAACTGCATCCTCACTAGCATCATCACTGGCGTGACCTGCTCGTAGTACAGCCGCAGTCGCAATGCCCTCAGGGTAGGTCAACTTGGCTTCCACAATCAAAGCCCGTCGGAGAGGGATGGTGAATAACACACCGATCAACCCCCCCACACTGGCGATTTTTGCCACTTCCAGATAGTTAAATGTTTCCCAATAGCCCATGAGCAATAGAGCCGGGATCGTAAAAATGACGCCAGCCGCCAGGGATTCACCTGCAGAGGCAGCGGTCTGGACAATATTATCTTCAAGAATATTATGCTTTTTGAACATACTCAGTACGCCCATACTAATAACAGCAGCTGGAATTGAAGCAGAAGCGGTCATTCCGGCAAAAAGACCCAGGTAGGCATTAGCGCCGGCCAGGACCATGGATAATAAGATTCCCAGGAAAACTGCTTTGACGGTGATTTCAGGTAATGGCTTACTCACGATATCCCTTTCTATATTCGATTTAGCGTCGAAGATAGGGGGAATTGAAAACGGGAAAAGCGCTATTTGTGATCAGATTTGGGATAACAAGGATTTGACTCTATCAAAATATGTCTGCCATTTTAGAATAATCTCCGCTTTTGGCAGAAAGAATGAGTGGCGTATTCCACGTACACCAATTGATACAGCGTTATGATAATCCATTGTGAAGATAGTGATGCTGTCCATAGTCCATGACTCAATCAGGTCTGTTTGTTGCATCAAGAAAATCCTTTGATTCGTAAGAGTCAGGGATAGATCTGTGGTCAATTCTAGGCCTGCTTCATTTGAATATCTAACCAATACTGAATGAAGGTAAGCTCGTTCATCAGGCTCCAGGCCAGGGCATTTGCCTGGATCAAGCCAGTGTTCCAGAGCATTCGTATTAATAGTGTCTATCCAGGAGGGAAGTGTCAGGGTCGTATCAGAACCATGCTTGATCAGAGTATAATCGGCAGCGACTTGCCACTGTGATCCACATTTGATACACTTGATCTGATTTCCTGAGGTGACCTCTATTGAATTGTGGGCTTGACAGGCACTGCAAGCCCATAAAAAATTATCAAGACCTCGGGCAATATTATGTGTTTTAACCTGTCGAAAGGATTTGGAAGGTGTAAAAATCGCTGTTTGGATCAGAGTCTCCAAATCACTGAGAACAGTCTGGTCAGTTACCGGAATAACTGGTTTGAAGGTGGCAGTAACCTGTCCGCGTCGTCGATTAGGTGCCCAACGAGGCCATATTTCGTAAGCCCCTTCAAGATGGACCGGTAGAATTGGAACTTTGCTATGTTGGATCAATTTCAAAGTCTCTTTTAATATTGGCAGAGGGGAACCATCTATGGAACGACCGCCTTCTGGAAAAATTCCCACGACCTGACCGCGTTTGATCATCCGGATCATGGTGCGGATAGATTTTAAATCCTGGCGGTGTCGCCGCATGGGGAAAGTTCCGATTCCTTTGAGCATGAATCGCATCAGTGGTGTGGTGAAAACATCCGCCGTTGTGACAAACTGGAGCTCGAAAGGCAGGAAAATGGCAAAAAGAAAAGGGTCCAGATAATTCTCATGGTTGGCAACCAAAATGAAGGGCCGCTCATGGGGAATATGTTCTCTTCCTCTGACATCAATTTTGTACCAGTTACGTAAAACCACCATACCAAAAAGCCAGACCAGCAGTGGAAGTAATTTTACGGTCTGGTCCTCAGAAATACTTCTCCGCCAATAGGCGAAAGGAGTGTCCTCTCTATATTTGATGTATTTCTGATCCAGGGAGCGGATCAAATTCTTTTCCTGAACCAGCAGGAGAAATGTTAGGCCAAATAGATTGATCACAAGCCAGGCCAGGACTGAGAATAGGGTGATTCCACAAAACAACAACAGAACCCCTAATTGATAGACCGAATAAAACCAGAAGGAGGGATGGCGGTTTCTGGCATATAGACCCACATCCACCTGACGGCTTGCTGCAGACAAAGGCTGTAGATTCCCATCCCCAAAACGCAGCATCAGCAGATCAGAGTATATGATCCCAAGTAAACCCATGATGATTATGGTCCAGGGAATGACGGGTAAAATTAAAATGGAGCTGGCTACAGAGAATGTATCACCAAAGAAGTGTAAAAATGCAGGTAGAATGGTCAGCTTAACCAACCATCCAATCGTGTTATACCAGCTTTGTCGGGCAATCTGCATGGGGTGCATATTAAACAAAAACTTATTTCATATATATACAAATTACGGTAAAATATTTATTAGGAATTCTAGTCTAATGACCTTGCCCCGCAGTATCATAAGGAATATATTCCCCCTTCGCTTTACAGAACAAACTGGAAAAGTCTTCATATAACTAGAAATATTTAATTGAATTTTAAAAAAAAGTACAAGTATCCGCATGCCTAATCTTGAATCCATGAGAATGAAGTTTGAAACTGAAATAAAAAATGATACTCTAATTGTGAGAGTTAAGAATACTAATTTTGATATTCGGGGGGTAAAGGCCTTTAAACGCGACATATTTATGGCAATTGCTGAATCTGAATTTAAGAATATCATGATCAACATGGAAAATGTTCGCATGGTCGATAGTACTGGACTCGGTGGATTGCTTTTTGCCAAACGGCAGGCTACAATAAAAGGTGGTGAATGTTATTTGGTCAAACCACAACAGAAAATCAAATCGTTGATCAAGATATCCAAACTGGAAGATGTATTTAAAATTACTGACTCAGAAGAGGATGTTTTAAAGAAATAAACCTGAATATCTGGTGAATAATAAAAGCGGCTATTGGCCGCTTTTTTTTGGTTTACCATGGTAAAAAGAAACAGGGACAACTAAAATCCGGAAGCGGGGGAATACGACCAGACCGATGTCCCTGTAAAATCGTGATAAAAATAGTAGTATATCAGGCAGATGTCAATGATTTATATTGCCAATATCAAAGAAAAATGAAAATATTGAGTTTGACAATCTAACCACGAGTATGCATAGACCACAAAATCTCTTTTTGAGGGGGTAGCAAGGTTGACACCCGGTCAAATCAAGATCGTTTGCGATACTATACGCGAAAATATGCAAATTGAGAAAATAGTTATTTACCTATCTCGTAATAATGTGACGGACTATTGATTCACGGTTGGAGCTGGCCTGAGATGGGTTAATTTTAAGCAATACCTCGAAAGAAAACAGCTCATTCATAATTGTGCGAATACAGGAGAAATAGTATGAGAATCAGCCAGATAATGAAATATGCGGGAATCACATTTGTAATAATGAGTCTGACCGCATGCGCATTTTTTAGTGAATATGGCAAACTGGAGCGAAATGCTCGCGAGGCTTACGGACGAGCCGATTATGATACTGCTGTTTTTATGCTGGCCCGTAGTCTGCAGATCAATCAGGACTATGCAAAAAGTCAGACCCTGGTTGCTGATGCCTTTCTTATGGCCAATCGCATGCATGCTAACCGGATCAAGGAGTTGGAAGGTAGCTCTGCAGAGTTCAAATATGATGATCTAACTCGTGAATACCAAAGTTTGGTAAATTTGCATGATGCGGTCAAGAATCTGCCACCTATTCGACATCCTAAAACGGCAGCTGTACTTGAATTTAAGATTGTGAATTATGCCAGTCAGCTAGCGGAGGCCAAGGAGCTGGCTGCAGAATCACACTACAATTCAGGAGCTAGACTCGCGCAATCAGGAACCATGGCAGATCAGAAGGCCGCGGCCAAGGAATTTAAAAAAGCCCTGAGTTTTGTGGCTGAATATAAGGACGCTTCGGATCGCTATGCAGTCAGTCGGAAAGCGGGAATCAAGCGAATTGCAGTATTTCCATTTGAAGACCTCAGTGGTAAACGTAAGCGATACGGCGCTGTGGAAGAATTGGTGGTTGATCAGATGGTTACCTCCATCATGAAAGATCAATCAGCAACGGAATTCCTGGAGCTGATCAGTCGGAATCAATTGGATCGTGTAATTAGCGAACAAAAATTGGGTCTTTCCGGTATGGTAAATGAAGAGTCAGCCATGGAAGTGGGGGCCATCCTGGGTGTCCATGAGATCATTACGGGAAAGATCACTCAGATAATCTATTCGCCGGTTCAAACTGTCCATCGTGATTATAAAGAGGCCAACAAGATTGTTGTAAAAACTGAGAAGTATAAAGATAAAGCGGGTAAAACCAAAACGCGCAAGGTCTATGCTGATGTAGAAGCCAGAGTTCGGCATTATACTCGCAGTACTAAAGCGGTTATCAAGGGCTCTTATAAGATTGTAGATGTACGTACGGCAAAATTAGTCAAGAGCGAAGCATTTGAGGGGAAAGCTGATTTCAGTACAGAATGGGTGACTTTCAAAGGTGATGAGAGAGCCTTAAAACACCATACTTCCAAACTGGCCAGGAAGGGTGAAGCCATTGCCCCGGTAGCTGAAGAAATGGTCAGCCGAGCTGCTTCAGATCTGGCGAATTCATTGAGTGCGACCCTGAAAATTTATGCTCGCTAAAATGCAGTATTTTCATAATTAATTGACTGATTAGTGTCTGTCCGTAAAGTTGCTGTTTCCAAAAATACAGGTAACCATTGAAATGGTTACATTCATCCTTAAGTGCATAGCAGCCCACAACTTAAGTCGTGGGTTGCTGATTCGGTTATTTTTAGAAGAACCGTTTCAACGGTTTGTTTCCAAACATTAAGGACAGACACCAATTACAGGGATGAGGAGTCGAATGTTTAAATCGAAAAATCAATTCCAGGTCATATTTTTACTGACTGTTTTATTTTTTTCTTCGTGTAGGCAAACGAATCTGGAGAAATATTTTAAGGGATTTGAAGGCACGATCATTATTTATGATCAGAAACATGATCATACAACCATTCATAATGAGCAAAGAGCTTCGACTCGTTTTACCCCTTTTTCTACCCATAAAATTCCCCATTCGTTGATTGCTCTGGAAACAGGGGTTGTTTCAAATGTGGATGAATTCATCCAATGGGATGCGGAAAGATACCCTCGGGAAGATTGGTGGCCCAGCCAATGGGAGGGTAAGCATAATCTCAGAAGTGCAATAAAGTATTCAGTGGTACCGCTCTATCGTGAGCTTGCCCGAAAGATTGGTGAACAAGAAATTAAACGCTATTTAGACCTGTTTGATTACGGGAATGCAGATAATTCGTCGGGAGTTGATAATTACTGGTTAAATGGCAGTCTGCAAATATCAGCACAGGAACAAATTACCTTTCTGAAGAAATTCTATAATAAACAACTCAAGGTTTCTCCCAAAACAATTGACGCCGTTAAGGAAATTCTGATTCAAGAATCTACAGAAAATTATACAATCAGTTACAAAACAGGTGCCGGGACGGTCAACCGGGAAAAAGGTGTTGCCCTGGGGTGGGTCGTTGGGTATGTAGAGCGGCAGGATAATGTCTACTTTTTTGCCCTGAATATTGAAGGAAGCAGTTTTAGTGAAGTCCTGCAACCAAGAATTGACATCATGAACAACATCTTAAGGGAAATGGACATCACCTGCTGATCACTATGCTTCATTTGGTTCTTTTCGAGTACACCCTAACATCAATAAATATAGTCATTTATGTGGAGCGCTGGCTATGTCCTTAATTATTAACACTTTGCGCCTCTGCGTTCTCTGCGAGAGGAACTTTTTGCGGGATTGTCATAATTGAAGATCAGGCCACCTGTAAACTTTATTCTGTTACAATCTCTTCACCATTAACAATGGTTTTCAACACCCTGATGCTCCTTAAAGAATCTGTAGGCACCTTGAGTGGATTTTTATCCAAAATTACAAAGTCAGCATATTTACCGACTGCTAAACTGCCGATCTTATCATCCATATGCAACTGCCAGGCAGAATAAATTGTTAAGGCTTTCAAGCCATCCAGAACTGATATTTTTTCATGTTCTCCAATGACGTCCCCTGCTCTGGTTTTGCGGTTTACCGCTGTTTGCAGGAGACTCAAAGGGTCTTCTTCATACATGGGAGCATCAGCATGGAGGGAAAAATAAAGACCATGTGCTTTCATGCTGGCAATCGGCAGCATTTGTTGGGCTCGCTCATTTCCGATGATGTCATCTCTCAGATCCTGACCATAGTAATACAAATGGTTTATGTGAAAGCTGGCAGTCATGTTTAAGTCCTTAATTGTACCTATTAACTCTGGTGGCAAGAGAACACCATGTTCAATCCTATGTCTGTGATCTTTTCTCTCTGAGTTGCTAAGAACTTTTTCCATGATTTCGAGAACCTCAGTTGTGGATTGATCGCCTTGGGTATGCACACTGATCTGCCACCCCAGAGCATGATATTTGGTGGCAACCTCAGTAAACAATTCTCTATCAATAACCGGTTTTCCGCGATAATCAGGTGGTATATTCAGTCCCTTGAGCATCAAGTCAGAATTCAAATAGGGTTCCTTCAAATACATTGAGCCAGTGTACGGAGAACCGTCATACCATAATTTTACGCCCAACACCTTAAAGAAATCATCACCATTATTGACCGATTCTGGAAATAAGAAGGGGGTGTCATGTTTGATGTAAACAAAATGTCGAACCGTCGGTTTCTTCTCTGGCAGTATCCCTAATACATCTAATATTTGTGGGAGCAACCTGGGGTGTTGAGTAGATAAATACTCATAGAGCATGAAGGGTTTACTGTCCTTAGCGAACATTCCCATTGTAGTGATGGATGTGATACCATTTTTACTATAATCATGATAAACTTTGACAACATTTTCTTTTATATCGAACACTGCTACGGCGATGTCACTAAAGGGTTGGATTGCCTGTACTTCTGAAATTAATCCGGATAACGCTCCTGTTTGATCTTTCCCATAATAACTGCCAGGTGCAGGGTCTGGCGTATCCCTGGTTATACCAATTGCGTTGAATGCCAGAGAGTTCGCCCAGGCGGAGTGAAGACTTTGAGCAATGATGATCAATGGATTGTCAGGAGCTATGGCATCCAACTTAGTGATATTCGGTGCCTGAAGGCCATCCACCAGCATAGGGTCAAACCCCTTACAGAATATCCACTCTCCAGCAGGTGTATTTTCAACAGCTGTCTGAAGTGTTTGCCAGACTTCTTGCGGCGTGTTGTTCGTAAATCCGCTTAGATCGACAAAACTATGCAAATAAGCAGAGAGGTCAGGATGAGTATGCACAGCAATGAAACCAGGCATTAAAGTCTTACCCTGTAGATCTATGATTTGGGTGGTCGTATTTTTTTGCTTGAAGATATCCGCCTTAGATCCCATAGAAGCAATGTGACCATTTTGGATATAAACAGCTTCGATCTGCTCCATTGTTGAATCCTGCATTGTTAAAATATCTCCACCAAAATATATGGCGCTGTTCTCCTTCTGTGACGAGCAAGTGCTGAAAAGAAATAATGTGGTGATCAAGTAGAATACAGTGCCTGGCTTGAACTTTGAAGTGAATGATAGGGTTAGCATATTTGAATCCTTCTTTAGCGTTTATCCGGTTTAAGATAAGAAAAAATGATGACAGCCAATAGGGCGATCAAAAAGGCGGAGAATCTGGCTGTCACCCAATCTCCAAAGAGATCAAACACGGTAAAAAGGGTGCCTGAAACCATGCCGGCGATGACACCGGTCTTACTGACCTTTTTCCACCACAGTGTCAACAGCAGGGCTGGACCAAAAGAGGCTCCCAGGCCCCCCCAGGCATAGCTGACCATTTCAAAGACCAGATCTGTTGACTGCCAGGCCAGATAAAAAGCAACCAGTCCAATGATAATTGTGAAGAACCGGCCCATTAATAGCAGATCGAAACGTTTTTTCAATCCTGCGAAATAATTGGCAATCAAATCTTCTGTGAGTACGGTTGTAGAAACCAACAGTTGACTATCTGCGGTAGACATCATGGCAGCAATTGCACCAGAGATAAAAATTCCGGCGACCCAGGGAGAAAGCAGATTCTGAGCCATGATGGGCATAAGTTTTTCCGGGTCATTTAATGCAGCTACTGAGTCCAGTAACTGCCCTTCAAAACTTAGCGTTCCTGAGTTTAGCAGGAAATAACCTGTTAGTCCGATGAACATGCTACCGAAAAATGCAGGCACGGCCCATGAAATGGCAATACGCCGACTGATCTTAATATTCTCAGGTTTGTCAATCGCCATGTAACGAGTTACCAGGTGGGGCTGACCCATATAGCCCAACCCCCAGCTGAGCCCGCCGATTGCAGCCACAAAGGCCGCCATACCCACCTTGCCACCGTATAGGGTACTGGCCTCAAATACAAATTCGGTTGAAGGCAGTGAGTTGATCTCAATCAAGGCAACCAGGGGCAGGATAACCAGGGTGCCAATCATGATGACCCCCTGAACCAGATCAGTCCAGGCTACTGCCAGGAAACCACCCATGAGTGTGTAAAAAACAATGATAACAGCGCCCAGGAGCATGCCTTGCATCTGAGTAATTCCGAAGGTGACGTTCAATACTTTTCCGGCACCGGAGAATTGGGCTGCCACGTAAAAAGTAAAAAAGAAAGTAATGATAAGAGATGCCAGAATCCGGATAACACCCTGATCATCCTGAAAACGCTTTGCGAACAAATCGGGTAGAGTCAGGACTGCATATTTCTCAGTCGCTATTCGCAGGCGCTTGGCAATGAAGAACCAGGAAAAAATGATCCCTGAAACGCATCCTACTACTGTCCATAACTCTAACAATCCGGCCACTAAAGCTGCTCCGGGTAGACCCAGGATCAACCAGGCTGATTCACCTGAGGCGCGTTCTGAGAAGGCAATCACCCAGGGACCCAGGCGGTTTCCCCCCAGCGCAAAATCTTTCATGGAGCGAGTCAGACGTGCTGTATAAAAACCGACACTCAGGATGAGGATCAGGTAGAGAATAAAACCGAGGGTGATGGGATCCATAAATTGATTCCTTTATACTTTAGTAGAAAAAGATCGATTTCGTTTGGTTTAAACTAAAACAATAAATGATCTGAAGGGAGCTTTAAAATCCTTAACTGCCCGCCTGAAAAAAACTACATTCCAGCCACGATGCGTCCAAAGCCATACTGCAAATATTCCTGCAAGACCCTTATCATATTCCTGTTGTTGACAATTGGTGGTTATGCTCAAGTTGACAGTACTGACAGTTACCTGGAATTTGATAGTCAATTGTTGCGGCTGAAAGTGCCAGAGGCTTTTCAGAAAAGCAGCCTTAAACTGGAAATTTTTGCAGATTCTTCCTGGCAGGTATACCGGGGGAGTGAAGCCCTCAGTTTTTCAGAGGCATTGAACCTGCTGGGACAATCAGAAAAGATCAGGCAGTATGAGCACCACCAGAACCAGGAAATGCAGTTTCTGAAAGAGTTTCGTTCGCGACGGGTTTTTGCCATTGTGACAGGCAGTGTCGGAGCTGTCTATCTGGCATTTATATGGTCCAAAGGTTGGGTCTACCAGATTCCCGGTTATGCAGCACTTGTCGTTGCTGGTGTGCGCATGTGGGAGAGTCATACAATAGAGATCATGGCTTTTAGGGAACAGTATTACATGCAGGCGCTGATAAGCCCATCCCAGGTACAGCAGCTGGTTGATGACTATAATTTTAAATTATACCAGTACCTCTCAAATGCAGGAATTCAATTCAGTGATAGCTAAGTTTGTTGGCAAAATACTCATACTGTTTTGTATGGTTCAATATTTAGCTGCTTTTGAGATCTACCACGAGGCACCTGAAAACTTCTTACAGGGAGTACCTGGTCAGTTGGAAGTCCTGGCACCCTATTACCTTGATGAGATTGATTTTGTGCGGCTGTATCTGAAGGCAGAAGATCAGACTGCTTTTCAGGAATTGAACTTTTATGCCCAGGAGGGAGCCTGGTATTGTGATATTCCGGCAAGTTTTATGAACGTAGATACCCTGTGCTATTTCATCAGCGCTTCCTTTGGACCAGCCGGTTTTGCTGCCCTGCCTGCAAAAGATCCGGAGCTTCATCCCTATAAAGTTCCTTTGCTGAAATTCAAGTCCAAGGGCCAGAAATTTGAGCCTGAATTACTTCAGGATGTTATTGTAGATTACTCCGTCACACCCTGGAAACCCAAGCCGGCCTTTCGCTCAAATAAATTTCCAGTCCTCTATATTCCGAAGGCAAATCGTGCTTTTATTGAAAGCGGCTACATAAAGATCATCGGAAATAACAAAGCTTCGTTGGAGGATTTACTAAGATCGATGCTGTATCTATGTCTTCAGGAAAATGCAGATGCCATTACCGAACTCAATTATTCGTTATTGTCCAGCAAGCCTGACATGGATAATGTTAAAGGTCATATTGAATTGGAGGGTATCTATTTGCGACGCCCTCCCAGGGATAAATAATTTTAATTGCGAATTTGACACCCTCGCAAAAAGTGTGTGACAGAATATAAATATCATCCTAACATCAATAAATATAGCTACTAACACGAACATAGACTATGTTTATAAATATCAATACCTTGCGCCTCTGCGTTCTCTGCGAGAGGGACTTTTTTCGGGATCGTCAAATTTGACGCCTTCGAAAAAATATGATATATGTATTAATTGCCTGAGGCGCTGGTTTTGCCTAGTTTAAGGCGCCTTAGTATGGGTCATTAACACTGGGATGATCATCAAGAAAAATTTTACAGGAGTGCTGTATGCCGGATAAAAAAGAAGAAATTCAAGAAGTTACTGAAAACGAAGTGACTGTCGATTTTGATAATTCAGAAAGTCGGATGAACTTTCTAAAAACCCAGCTCAATGATCTTCTGGATGGTATCAATAATGTCTATGGTCAGGACCTCATGGAGGAACTTCTGAAACGTTTGGAAAAAACCGTTGAAGATTATAATACAGAGGTTAGTGGTCTCATCGGCAAGCTTAAGAGTGGCAAAATTTTCGAAGATGAATCACCTGCAGTTGAAGTCAAACCCCAGATAGATGAGGAACCTGATGATGCTGAACAGCCTGAGAAAAGCTATGAAGATCAGGAAGCCGAGGATTCAGATATTATTGCCCGTATGCGAGCTCGGATCACACACGACTAATTATTTGTAAATCTTATGTCCCCCAAGCGTCCATCAATGCCCACTGTCGCAGAAATGGGAGCTAGAATTATGACGAACCTGACCCGAGTTCAGGGTTTTCTGCATACCTTGCAATCAGAAATTGATGATCCGGAAAAATCAGGTCCTGGGACCAGTCGTGAAGAATTGAAGCAACTGACCCAGGGACTAAGTGATCATTTGACCAATCTGGATGAATTCTTAAAATCAAAAAAATGGGAGTCTCCTGATGGGTGACAGTATGAGTATGATTGATATGGCTCGTCTCATTAAAAAACATGATGTTGAACTGCGTAAAGCATTAATGACTTCTCGCTCAGGTCTTTTTCGGAGAGAAAGTGGTGAGCTGTATATCAGATCGAATGTACCTCTGGGACAAAGTTATCCAGAAGAAGTGCTGGGTATTTTCGCAGATCCAGCCGACCTGGACTTTTTTTACAAAATATATCTCAAGGATGATCACTGATTCATTTTCACAGGTGAATTGGATTACTATTTGCTTAGGGATATTTGTCCGTAAGGCGGATTAGGTAATTGAAAAATAATGAATGTAGATTGACAACAGGAGGCAATTATGTCCGATAAAATGGCAATGGTCCCACTAGCAGTAAATGAACCGATCCTGAATTATGCTCCCGGATCTCCCGAGCGCATTGAACTGGTTGAAGCTTTGAATAAGATGAAATCGGAAGTGATTGAAATCCCTGTGATTATTGGAGGTAAAGAGATCTTTACCGGCAACACTGCCACCAATGTCATGCCTCATAACCATAAACATGTTCTGGCGAAATATCATATGGTAGGTCCAGATGAAATTGCTCTGGCCATTGAAGCTTCACAGGAAGCCTGGAAAACCTGGTCAGTCATGCCCTGGGAAAGCCGGGTTGCTATTTTTAAACGCATGGCAATTTTGCTCGCTGGACCCTATCGTCATATTCTTAATGCTGCTACGATGCTGGGGCAGAGTAAGAATGCTTTTCAAGCCGAAATTGATTCAGCCTGCGAACTGATTGACTTTTTCAATTTCAATGCTGCCTATCTGCAAGAGATCTATGCTCAGCAACCGCTCTATTCCCCTGAAGGAATGTGGAATCAGGTAGAGCATCGTTCCCTCGAAGGATTTGTGTTTGCCGTTACCCCTTTTAATTTTACTTCAATTGCAGGGAATTTGCCTACAGCACCGGCCTTAATGGGAAATGTCACACTTTGGAAGCCAGCATCATCCTCAGTTTATTCAGGCTACTATCTGATGAAGATGTTTAAAGAAGCTGGTTTGCCTGATGGGGTCATCAATTTTATCCCCGGAAAGGGCTCTATAGTCGGTCCCACCGTCATGGAGAGCAAACATCTGGCCGGCATCCACTTCACAGGTTCAACCGCAGTATTTCAGAGTATGTGGAAGACTGTTGGTAATAATATCGCCAAATACAAAACTTACCCGCGGATCGTTGGTGAAACAGGTGGCAAGGATTTTATCGTGGCTCATGAGTCTACCGCTATGGAAGTCTTGAGAACTGCCATTATCAGAGGCTCATTTGAATATCAGGGTCAAAAATGTTCTGCAGCTTCCAGAATTTACGTGCCACGCTCATTGTGGTCGGAGCTTAAAGAAAGTTACATCTCCGAAGTTGGCAAGATCAAGGTGGGGGATGTAGAGGACTTCGGTAATTTTATGAATGCAGTTATCGATGCAGGTGCTTTTGCAGACATAACGGCCTATATCGATTATGCTAAAAACCATGCTAATGCCGAGATCATCACTGGTGGTAATTACGATGATTCTGTGGGTTATTTCATTGAGCCAACTACTATTGTAACGACTGATCCCCATTTCAAGACTATGGAAGAAGAAATCTTTGGTCCGGTTGTAACCATCTATGTTTATGATGAATCCTGGGAAGATGTCTTGGAGCTGGTAGATGGCACCAGTCCTTATGCGCTTACTGGAGCAGTCCTGTCAAATGACCGGGCAGCTACTGAACTGGCTATCAGTAAGTTACGCCATGCTGCTGGTAATTTTTACATCAATGATAAACCCACAGGTGCGGTTGTTGGACAGCAGCCCTTTGGTGGTAGCCGGGCTTCCGGGACCAATGACAAAGCAGGATCAATCTCGAATTTGACACGTTGGGTGTCCCAACGGACCCTCAAAGAGAATTTTCTGCCACCAACGGAGTTCCCTTATCCCTTTATGGATGAGGAATAAGCAATAAATATTAGTCCATGCGAAGGTTTTCCAGGAGAAACCTTCGCACAGATTAATGATTGTCATATCTCGTCATCCCGAGCAGAGTCGAGGGACGTCTTTATTTTTTATTCAGAAAAGAATTCATTTATCGCACCTTGACTAAAGTCTACGTCTATCGACTATGCCCCTTCAAGCCACTCGGTGTGATGATTTGTAATTTTATCCTAGAAAGATGATCATATGAACAACATCAATAAACTTACCATTTCCGGTCGAAAAATTCTCCAGAGACCGCCTGCTGGCCCCAATAACTCCAAGGGAACCCTGGTTATTCTGCATGGTTATGGGGCTGATGAATATGATCTTATGGGATTGGCACCCTATTTTGATGCTCACCTGCAGATTCTGAGTATTCGTGGTCCTGGAACGGTGATGTATGGTGGAGCATCCTGGTTTGACATCGATATGAATGTTGATGGGAGTCTCAAGTTTAATATCGAGCAGGCCATGGATAGTGCTGCTGAACTGATCATTTTGATCAAGGAACTGCAACAACAGGGAGTGATCACCGGTGAGAAGATCATCCTGGCCGGGTTTAGTCAGGGAGCTACTATTTCACAGCTGGTTACTTTACAACAACCTGATCTGATCAAAGCCTTACTCATTATGAGTGGACGGTTAACAGAACAGGCCGCAGATATCCTGGCAGATTCAGATGTCTTAAAGGGGTTGCCTGTTTTTGCCGGTCATGGAATCAATGACAATGTCATTCCCATCGAGTTTGGGCGCCAGATCGTATCATTCTGGGATAAGTTTCCTGTTCAATTAGAGCATCATGAATACCCCATGGGACATGAAATTTGTCAGGATGAACTGGGACATATTCAGGCGTGGATGAATACACAAGTTCTTGATCTTTAATGGAACTCAAT
>JAOZSM010000241.1 GCA_029939675.1 Fidelibacterota bacterium | reverse complement strand
CAAAGAGCCCTTGATAAATATCAAGAAAGGGAAAATGGGATCAGCTGATAATTGTGATAATTGTCCTAGTGTCCAGTCAACTGTGTAGTGTGCAAAAAGTCGCGGTTTCCAAAAATACAGGAAACCATTGAAATGGTTACAGTCATCCTTAAGTGCATAGCAGCCCACGACTTAAGAGGCTGTGTGAAAATACAATATCAAGCAGAAATAGTAATGGAATTGCAAAACTGAGGATAATAACAACTAATCGATGTATCCTGTTGTTATTGTTATCAGTAGCCCCGGGTTTCAACCCGGGGATTGCGAAACATCCACCAGATTTGGCTGTGTAAAAACGGGTTTCAACCCGTTTTTACACAGCCTCTTAAGTCGTGGGTTTCTGGTTCGGTTATTTTAAGAAGAACCGTTTCAACAGTTTTATTATTGAGTTTATGGATTGACACTATTTAGCAATAAAGCTGGGCCTTTGTGAATATTGCTGTAAGACCTTGTTTCTCAAGACGTTTAGAGTTATCTTTCTCCCCCTGAAAGTGGGGGAAATTATCATAGCTATTAATTACATAGAACCGTTGATCTACCTTGGCAGATCAAGAGTTTGTCTGTTAGAGATACCACGAAATTTCAACGAGAGACCACCGCTTTTCTATTCGTTATCGAGGAGGCACTGTTTATGAGTTTCCGCAGGAAACTTTTCCTGATAATCTTTAGTATCGGTTTACTGGCATTTCTTATACCATCCATCTCAATGTTTGTGATTGCACGCCAGAGAATTACCAGCAATACAATAAAAAAGTTGGAGTCTATCCTTGAATTTAAGCTTCAGCTCATTCAAAATCAGGAATCGCGCCTGAGCTATGAAACAGCATTAATTGGCTCCAGGACAGCTCTAAAGATGCGGTTGCAAGATTTTAACAGAACTCTAGATAAAGACTATCTCGAACAAATAAACCAAGATATAGTCGAAGCAAAACAAGCTGTAGATAATATACTTGAGATAAATATTCTCAATATGGATGGTGAGCTGATTGCCTCAACGATGAGCTCCATTCGTGAGGGGAAACACCGGCATGATTTCCAAACGCAGATAAAAATGGTTAACCAAAAACAATTTATCCTGCAGTTGGATGGGGATACTTTGCTGCATATCCAAACTAGAATCCCCTTAATGATAATGCATACACAAGTAGGCTATTTAAGCATCTGCTATAAGGATACTTATCTGAAGAAACTTGCAGATGATTATGCGGGCTTGGGCCGGACTGGTTATTTGATGTTTGGCTTCCAGTTATCCGATGATACGGTGCTGATATCGGGACGTAGATCGGAAGAGGGGTCAAAGTCCTGGCAAATATTAGAAAAGGCTGACCTGGGACAAATATCACAAAGTGCTACATCAGAAGTTGATGGTAATTTTAGTGATATTCTGGATTGGAAGGATGACCACTACCTAGCTGCAACAGAATATTATGAACCGCTTGGAATGTTTGTATCAGTTCGAGCTGCTCGTTCAGAAGTATTTCGAGAATTGGAAGTGTTACAAAATATCATGATCCTGGTTTTGATCATATCAGGAATTCTGATTCTCTGGATTGCGTTCTGTTTCTCTAAACATATCACAAAACCGATCACCGAATTAACATTGGTGACAAAGAATATCAAAGCAGGGGATTATTCAAAAAAAGCGGAGGTGCGTTCATCTGATGAGGTTGGGCAATTAGCAGAAGCATTCAATTTAATGGTAAGTCAAATTAATCGATCTCACAGGGAAACTCTGGAAGAAGGGCAGCGAGCTCAACAATATTTGGACATTGCTTCTGTCGGAATGATTGCCCTAAATATTGCTGGAGACATCATCTTAATTAACCCCTATTTTGAAAAAATTCTCGGGTACCAAACAGGTGAGCTAATCGGAAAAAACTGGTTTAACACATGCATACCGGAACGACTCCGTGCTAAGGTGTTACACGTATTTCATACTATAATGACAGGAAATCAAACTCTTGTTGAATATTATCATAATAGCGTGATAACAAAATCTGGTGAAGAACGCCTAATAGCTTTTCACAATTCTGCTATAACCAATGAAAAGGCTGAAATTATTGGTCTCCTTTCATCTGGTTCGGATATAACAGAAATTAAGCAAGCAGAGGAAGCACTGCAAGAGAGCGAAGAAAAATATCGATTGATTGTTGAAAATGCCAACGATGGTATTGAGATCACCCAAAATGATAAAATTATCTTCACGAATACTCGGTTTGCTGAGATGCTGGGGTATACCACTGAGGCAATGCTTAATTTGCACTTCGAAAAGTTATTCACTGAGCAGGCTACTCGTGATCTATTCGAACGTCAAAAACAACGGAACAGGGGGAAAGCAGCAGCTACTAGTTATGAAACAACATTCAAAAAAAAGAATGGTGAAATTATTGATGTTGATATCAAATACCAGGCTATTGATTACCAGGATAAACCAGCTACTTTTGCCATTATTCGTGACATCACCCAGCACAAACAAGCCGTAAAGCAGATAGAGCAGGCTCTGATTAACGCAAAAAAAGCCAACGATGTCAAAGATCAATTCATCGCCAACATATCCCATGAGATTCGGACCCCGCTTACTAGTATCAATGGATTTATCAGCCTGCTTAAGAGAAGCCGGGGTGAGAAGCTACCAGATGAAGAAAAAGATTTCTTCAAGTTTATAGATCGCAGCAGTGACCGTCTATTGCGTACCGTTGATTCAATTCTGAATGTATCCCAGTTGGAAGCCGGATCCATGCAGTTGACCCCCCGAATTATATATTTGGGTGAATTTACGCAAGCCATCTGCGAAGAGCTGAGTCCCGGTGCCGATGAGAAGGGGCTTGAGTTTAGCTTTTCATCTTCAACCAGGGAGGATCAGATTAAGCTTGATGAATATTCACTCTCTCAAGCCATATTCAATATTATTCACAATGCGATCAAATTTACCAATCAAGGTGGAGTATCTGTTCAGCTCAAGCGAGAACGAGGAGCGTTGGTGCTCTCAGTTTCCGATACTGGAATCGGTATCGCAGAAGAATACATCACGCACATATTTCAACCCTTTAGCCAGGAAAGTGAAGGTTTCACTAAAGCGTACCAGGGTATCGGACTGGGGCTAGCCGTAACAAAACGCTACCTGGACCTTAACAATGTGGTGCTCAAAGTAAAGAGTGAAAAGGGACAGGGATCAACTTTCACATTAATATTTCCTACAGAAACAGGTGGACAGAATGGCTGAGTATAGCAAGAATATCCTAATTGTAGAAGATGATGTACAGGTTCAGACTTTGTATCGTTATCTACTCCCAGCCAGTTATCAGCTAATGATAACGGATACTGTAGCGGGTGCAAAAGAGATCCTGAAGGCCAATGAGGTTGATTTTGTGATTCTTGATTTAGCATTGTTTGGGGACGAAAATGGTATGGTGTTGGCCAGGTTCATCAGGCAAAAGCACAATAATCAGGAATTACCCATTATTGCAATTACGGCCCACGCTTTTGCCAGTGATCGTCAGCAGGCCCTGGATGCTGGCTGTAACGAGTACATGTCAAAGCCTATAGACAGTGATAAATTGATTAAAACTATTGCGAAACTAATAGGTGCATAACCAGGGTTGAAATAGCAACTGTCTCAAAGCTGAACATTGACGTTTTATGATGATCCAATGATTTGCTTGTTCCATTTAATAGCTTTCCAGCGGCCAATCTGTTTGGGCCAATCGTAGTTATTGTGCTCACCAAAACCCAGGTTAAACACAAATGATATATTAAAGAAACAGATTATTTGAATGATACAGGTGATGATGGCGTTAACTATAAATAACTTATACAGGAAATAAGAAATGCATAAGATTGCAAAAACAGGATACGGATTTAGACTTACATTTTCCGATTTTATTGAAGCAGAAGAAATGAAATCATGAGTAGGTGCTGCAAAACAAGCTTTAGCTAGCGCTTCTGCATCGTTCGGTATTTTCGTGGATATGCGTGAATTGAAACCACTACCACAAGATTCCCAGACTGAAATGCAAGTGGGCCAAAAACTATTCAAGGAAAAGGGCCTGGAACGCTCTGTTGTTATTGTCAATAGCGGAATCACTAAAATGCAATTTCAACGCATCGCAAAACAGACCGGTATTTATGCCTGGGAACGTTATATCGATGCCTCTGCTGATGCCAATTGGGAAAAAGCGGGAGTAGACTGGATCAGTAACGGAGTTGACCCTGACCAATAGTACTCCAAGGCTCAATACCCTACCCGAGGATATCCTCTAAAACTGGTACTTTAACTTTTCTTGAGGAAATACTATGGCGTGAGTGGGGACTATTGATCATATCCTTTGAGTTCTAATTGGGTGTCCCCCTCGAAGAACCTTAAATCTTCAATCTTAAATGAGAAATGGGCCACCCAGGAGAGTCGAACTCCTGACCTACGCATTACGAATGCGTTGCTCTACCAACTGAGCTAGGGTGGC
>JAOZSM010000240.1 GCA_029939675.1 Fidelibacterota bacterium | reverse complement strand
TGAGTGCGGGAAGTAGCTTTTCATTCATAGCGTGTCTCAGTTCTTAGTTACGCTTTAATATATTCTCCACCAAGGGCCCGCATAGCATTTTTTAAAGCACCTTAAAAAAATAATGCAAAGGGTCTCCATTCCTTTTCCTTTCATCCAGTGAAGGGCTACTATACATTCCCCGCCATGAAAAAATTTATTCGTCTCATTACGGAACATCCTAAACTCGTTATCGGTCTGAACCTGCTAATCATTACACTGTTGGCACTGCCGATCTATCAAATTCAGATCAACCCTGATCTACAAGCACTGATCCCTGCTGATGACCCTGAGTTGCTACGTATGAAAGAATTAGAAGAAGAGTTCGGTGGACTTGATATCATCTTAATCAGCTACCACACAGAGGATGTTTTTAATAAGAACGCCCTCCATTTGATCGATGATCTAACCCAGGACCTGGAGCTCCTCCCCCAAATTGACCACCTGATCAGCCTAACCAACTATGAGTCGATTTTCAGCGATGATGAAACCATGGTTGTGGATGCCTTTATCAACGAGCTGCCAACTAATCAGCAGCAAAGTGATTCACTGGCTGCTGCCGCCAATTCAGACCCTATGATCGGTCGTATTCTGGTTTCTGAAAACCGTGAATACTCTGCGTTTTTAATTTTTACCGAACCCGATGCAGACGAAGTACCAACAGTTGCCGCTTTAAGAAAGGTATTGGCACCTTATCTGGAGCAGGGTCACGATCTTCAACTGGGCGGAATGCCGGTTATTCGTACTCATATATCGGAAGATATAAACCGGGATACTGTAACGTTTATCCCTGCTGGAATGGTGCTGATTGCCCTTTTATTGTACTTTAGTTTCCGCTCACGTCGCGGTTTGCTGCTTCCAATAATAGTGGTTTTCCTTTCAATTTTAGGCACATTAGGTCTCATGGCCTGGATGGGTTTAATGCTATCTGTAATTTCAAGTATTATGCCCATCATGCTTATTGCAGTTGCCAGCGCTTATGGCATCCATATTATTACCAGATATTTTGAGGATTGCTCATCCATGGATGAAACGGCTGATAGCAAAGCCGTAGTTGCCAGTGTTGTACAACACATGCTGCGACCTGTTTTCCTGGCTGCCCTGACGACTGTCATTGGCTTCTTGTCCCTGTTATCACACATTTTGCCAGCATCCCGAGAAGTGGGTGTTCTGACTGCCTTTGGTGTTGTGCTGGCTTTTGGACTTTCCATTACCTTTATTCCCGCTGTACTGGTCCTATTCGACAAACCCAGCAAAGAACGGCAGAGTAAGAATACAACAAATAGACTACTCTCACGCATACTGGTAGGCATGGGAGAATTTGTCTTTCATCGCCGCAAACTTGTGATCTCAATATTCGTTCTAATCGCTATTTTCGCCCTCATGGGGATACCCCGAGTGGAATTGGATAGTAATCCCTTAAACTATTATGGTCCTGGGTCCGTCGTTAGAGTGGTCAACACGATCATCGATGAAAATTTTGGTGGAAGCACAACCATGTCAGTAGTGATTGAGGGAGATATTAAATCACCTGCTGTCTTAAAACAGATCGATGACATCCAGGATTACTTGAATGATAAAGACGGGGTTGGATATACCCTGGCCATTACTGATTTCGTGAAACTCATGAATCAATCCATGAACGGTGGCAATCCAGATTATTACACTATCCCGGATTCCCGGGAACTCATATCGCAATACCTCCTGCTGTATTCGTGGGAGTCCAGTGACGGCTATCTGGATGCTTATGTAGATTATGAATACAAGGTGGCCCAAATTGTTGTCCGTATGAACACCATGGATGTTTACCATATGGTGGATATTCAAAACGATCTGAATCAATTCCTCACTGAAAATATCACTGTAGACAATCAGCCAAAAAGCGAAGGATATGCTGTTTTGTTAGGCAACCTGATGCCCATGATGGTTAAGGGTCAAACCAGAAGTCTGATTCTCTCGGTCTTGCTGGCTGCCTTGGTAACCGGACTAGTTTTCAGATCCCTGGCAGCCGCTTTGATCAGTGCCATGCCGTTGGCCTTTGCCATCGCTGGTGTTTTTGGCTTAATGGGTTATACAGGTGTTTACCTGAATACTGCCACTTCCATGTTGAGTTCAATTATGATCGGAATCGGGATTGATTATACGATTCATTTTTTGTTCCGATTCAGAACAGAGATTCGCCACGGATTGAGTGATGAAGAAGCCATTATTAAAACTTTAAGCACAACCGGACAGGGAATTATCATTAATGGATTTTCAGTCATGTTGGGCTTTGCAGTCTGCATGTTGTCTACTTTTATCCCGATCTACTTTTTTGGATGGCTCATCTCCGTATCAATTTTCATGTGCTTGGTCGCTGCGCTGACCTTGCTACCCGTTGTTCTCGTCCTGACCCGACCGAAATTTATTTACGGATAAATATTATATTGTGAGAGAGACAACGCCTGCGTTGTCTTTACTGCGTCCTTCGACTCGGGATAACGATTCAGGGAAACCCAATATTCCATAATTTTAGCTTGCAGGGAAAATAAATTCGGATACATTGGAAACGCATGACACCGAAAACGTTTCCATCGCCCCCGCAACCCCGGTCACCTGAAGAGCCCATTCTTGAGCATGGTTTTGAGCTCTTTGCCCAAAACGGTGTGAAAGGTTTCACTGTTGAGACCCTGGCTAAAGACCTGGCCATGAGCAAAAAAACCATCTACAAATTTTTCCCAACTAAAGAGATCCTCCTTCAAAAAATCTTTCAATACATTATGACTGCTTTGGCTGCCCACTTTAGTCGGGTTCGTGATAAGGATATCAATCCCCTTGACAAATTTATAAATGTCATGAGTGAGATCACAAAAACCATCAGCAAGGTTTCAATGTCGCGAATCAACGAAATGAAAGCCCGCTATCCCGCAGTCTGGAAAGATATTGAGTCTTTTCGCTTAGCCCGCAGAGCTGATTTCTTTCAAATTATGCGAGAGGGTCAAGAACAAGGACTTATTCGCAATGAGCTAGACCTTGAAATTGCGGCTACCCTCTTTATGAATATTATCAATTCAGTATTCCAGCCAGAATTTTTTATAAGCAATCAGTTAAATCCCAAAATGGTGATTGAAATATTCAGGGACATATTTTTGAGGGGAATCGTCACATCAAAAGGTCTGAAATACATAGAGGAGAAACTATGAAACAATGGTTTATCGATCAATCTGTTATTCACGCTAAACGTAGTATTATAATTGCGATCATTTTGACGGCCCTGATGGGATCAGGGATTCAATATTTTGTGGTGGAAGATGATTTCATGAAGCTGCTCCCCCAGGATATTCAATCCATGATAACCTGGAATGAACTCAAAGATGAATTTGGCAACACCGAATTGATGTTTATAGCCTTCGGTAATCGCGGAGAAGACGCTCTGAATTCTAAAACTCTGGCAGCGCTCTGGGATGTGACGCGCGCTATGGAAGACCTTGAGCAGGTTGATGAAGTAATGAGTATCTCCAGCTCTGATCGGATGGATAGTGATGATGGATTTTTGGCTGTTGATGCCATGCAGCCCTATCGTGAATTGGATGAGTCGGAAGTTCAAGATATCCGTAGTTACCTGGATGATACGCCCAAGATCAAAACCAGATATATCGGAACCCAGGGTGACTATCTAAATATGATGATCCGACCTATTTTGGGAGCTAGCAATGATATTGTAGTTAACGATCTGGAGCAGATCGTCAACGAGCATCTCGCAGATTATGATGTTCACTGGGGCGGTCAGGCTTATCTCACGGGTGCCCTGCCGATCCTCATTCGCAACGATGTTGGCAAACTCATGCAAGCCGGTCTAATTGGCATGCTCCTGATTCTTCTATTCAGCTTTAGAAATGTACCAGCTGTGGGGATGGTATTTACTACCATCATTCTTTCTATGATCTTTATGATCGGATTTTATGGATGGATGTACCATCTGACCGGCTCGGATGCCTTTCTGTTCAGTGTGATGAATACCTCTATGCCCATCATCCTCCTGACCATCGCAAATTCATATGGGGTCCACATTATCACCAAATTTTTCAAGCAAATGCGGAAAAATGAGCGGGATGTCCGGGCAGCCGTTGAAGCCAGTTTAGATGCTCTTATTTTACCCATCTTCCTCGCCGCCCTGACAACAATTGTAGCTTTCCTCAGCATGATCTTTGCCCCCCTGGAAGCATTATTGGGATATGGTGTCGCCATATCGGCCGGAATTGTGTGGGCCTGGCTTTTAACAACTATTTTCCTGCCCTCAATCCTCGTTTTAAAGAAGTGGAACCCGGATTCAAGTGCTGTTTCACACGCCAGTATTTTCGAGAGATTTGTAGTGGTTTTCGGCGAACGGGTAATGTCACACCCCAAAACCGTCCTGGTCAGTGCAACACTGGTGGTTATCATCGGTGCACTGGGAATCTTCATGCTCAACGTCGAAGTCAACATGAAGCTCTTTTTTAAACCTG
>JAOZSM010000045.1 GCA_029939675.1 Fidelibacterota bacterium | reverse complement strand
TATTGTCAGCTTACTCCAGAAAAACCCAAATACTTCAGCGCTAAAAATTCACCCTCTGAGTGGTAAGCTAAAAGGAATGCAGGCCGTGCGTCTCACCTATAAATACGGGTTAACTCTGATTGTTAAATTTACAGAAAAAGAAATCATTCTCCTGGATATAGGTAGCCACGATGATGTATATGGATAAAAATTACGTCACAATATTCTCACATTCGCATGATGTGAATCTCACCATTCGTTGTATCGTAAGCTATTTCAACAGCCCCATACTATTTACAGTGCCGAATGGTATTAGTTGTTCCAATTAAAAATATCTGTGACCATCTGTGCAGATCAGTGGCTAAAAAATGTTTATTCTGGACAGGTTTACCAGCACTTAAATATCCCACAATTCATAATTCGTAATTCCTAATTTGTAATTATACTGTTCGATGTCAAAAAAGACCCTGCCCGAGAACGTCGCCAGTACCCCGCTCATGAAGCAATACTACGAGATCAAATCCCGTTATCCGGATGTGATCCTGCTGTATCGTATGGGTGATTTTTATGAAACCTTTGCCGAAGATGCCAAGATCACTGCCAAGGTGCTGGGAATTACTCTGACCAGCCGTTCCAATGGGAAAGCGGCGAAAGTACCCCTGGCCGGATTTCCCTATCATGCTCTGGATGCTTATCTCTATAAGTATTTACAAGCCGGGCTGCGGGTGGCCATCTGTGAACAGGTGGAAGACCCTAAACAAGCCCAGGGTATTGTAAAACGGGATGTAGTTGAAGTCGCTACACCCGGGTCTGCCATGAGCGAGCACTTTCTGACTGCCAAAGAATCGAACTACCTGGCCTGTGTGTATCATGGGGCTGAAAAGATCGGACTCTCCTTTCTGGATGTCTCCACCGGTAAGTTTAGCGTGCTTGAACTGGAGCCCCTGCAACTGCGGGCCTTTCTAGCCGGTTTGGCTCCCCGGGAGATCATCCTTTCCGAGGCAGATAATAATTCAGAGTCACTCATGGGGCGCGGAAGTTGGCTCATCACCCGGGTTGAGAGTTGGGTATTCAATCCTGATTATGCCAATAACGAGCTCACCAAAAAATTCCAAACCCAGGGACTCAAAGGCTTCGGCATGAGTGGTATGCTTGCTGGAACGTCAGCAGCTGGAGCAATTTTACATTATTTACAGAACTATCAGGGTCGCGACCTGAAACATATTACCAGTATCCAAAGTCTCAGTGCCGATGATTGGATGATGCTGGATGATGATTCTCTGAGAAATCTCGAGCTGTTCTCCTCGCTGCGCGGTGGAGGAACAGGTACGCTGATCTCTGTATTGGATGAATCAGTCACTGCCGGCGGCGGACGGCTCCTGCGGGATTGGTTGCATAAACCGCTACTGGATCAGGTCCGCATTGAAAATCGTCTGGATCAGGTCCAGCTATTTTTTGAGGATTCTGAATTGCGCCAAGCGCTAAGAGTGCTTCTGAAGCAGGTGGCCGATCTGGAACGCCTGCTCTCCAAATTGAGCTCAGCCCGTGGTTCAGCCCGTGATCTCAGTGGTTTAAGAAGTACCCTTCATTTGCTGCCTGAATTGGCTCAATTATTAAATACCGACGCAATGCATACCATCGGGCTTCATGTTGAGAGTTTGCCCGATGTCAGCGAAATTCTGGCTGAACTGGAACGTCTCATAGTAGATGAACCCCCTGTGTCCGTCAAACATGGTGGCCTGATTCGGGATGGAATTGATGCTGAATTAGATGAGATCAGAGGCATTGCCCGCAATGCCAAGGCCTGGCTGGTGGACTTCCAGGTTGCCGAGCGTAAGCGTCTGGGCATTCCCTCATTGAAAATTGGCTATAACAAGGTTTTCGGGTATTACATTGATATTACTCATACGCATAAAGAGCTGGTTCCAGAAGATTATATCCGCAAACAGACTCTGGTTAATTCAGAACGTTTTATTACTGAAGAATTGAAAGAGTATGAGGAAAAGGTGCTCCATGCTGAGGAACGCTATACTGCCCGGGAATATGAAATATTTGATGAACTAAGGTTACGGGTCTTAGCTGAAGCCATAGATCTGCAAACTATTGCGGATTTTCTGGCCCGGCTGGATGTGGTGAGCACTTTTGCCAAGATTTCCTACGATCGCAATTACTGCCGCCCTTCACTGAACCAGTCCCTGGAACTTGAAATCAAAAATGGCCGCCATCCGGTAATCGAACAGCTGCTTCCAGTGGATGAGGCCTTTATTCCCAATGATCTGCTGACCGATGCTCTGCAGGATCAAATCCTTTTGATCACCGGTCCCAATATGTCTGGAAAATCGACCTACCTGCGCCAGGTGGGTTTGTTGGTACTCATGGCTCAGATCGGTTGCTATATCCCGGCTGATGAAGCTAAAATAGGGCTGGTCGATCGCATCTTTACCCGGGTAGGCGCTTCTGACAATCTGGCTGGTGGGGAATCCACCTTCCTGGTTGAGATGAACGAAGCCGCAAATATCCTGAACAATGCCACCCAGCGGAGTTTGATTCTGTTGGATGAGATCGGTCGGGGCACCTCAACCTACGATGGCCTGGCCATAGCCTGGGCTCTTATCGAATACATCCATGGCACGGAAGAACGGGCTGCTCGCACCTTGTTTGCCACCCACTATCATGAATTGATCAAACTGGAAGGCATCCTGAAACGGCTTAAAAATTATAATGTGGCAGTTCGGGAATATGATGATAAGGTCATTTTTCTTCGTAAGATCGTTCCCGGTGGGGCCAGTCGTTCCTATGGGATCCATGTGGCTCAGATGGCCGGTGTCCCGATGCCCGTAATCCAGAGAGCAAATGAGATTCTTAGCGATCTAGACTCAGGTGAGATCAGTGTCCGCACGGATCAGATCGCAGAAACTCTTCCAAGCTTTGATACAGGACAGATGTCTTTGTTCGAAAAACAGGAAAATATCCTGCGGGAGAAGCTGGAAGGACTCAAGCTGGACCAAATGACTCCCTTGGAAGCCATGGTGCTGCTGGATGAGCTGTCCCAGACAGTGAAAGGTGACAAGTAGTTTGGAAACAAGACCAAGCCCAGCGCGTAAGTCTTTCATGAAATATTGCTTTTTTCTGTTTCTCCTCCCTCTTTTTAGCATGGCTGAAACCGTTTCATATGGTGAAGATCCCTTTGTATTGGGGATGTCTATCGATGCCTATGCTCTGGGGAATATCAAGGCCTTACCCATGGCTAACCCCAGTCCCGGTGCCAATGTCGCTTTTCTAGAAAGGCCTGAGCTAAAACTGAGCTTTCAGCATACTGAAGGCTTTGGTGGGGTTTATCAGACCGATGTATTAAGTGGTAATAAGGATCAATGGTCGTTCCTGATTTTTCGGGGAGGTGTGAGTGGTATTCCAGATACCAGAGACGCTTTGTTGGACTATGGAACCGATGGTTTGGCTGATACTCAGGATGCAGATAGTACTGAGGGCAATGGCCGACTGGATCCCGGCGAGCGTCTGAGTGTAAATTCCATCAGCTATTTTAGCACTCAACAATTTTTAGGTGAACTGGGATATACGCATTTGCTGAATTCCCGGTTAGCTCTGCATGGAACGGCCCGGTTACTTTACCATGATTTGTATTCGGAGAGTGGTTTTGGGGTGGGCTTTCATGGTGGTTTGCTTTATGAACCCATCAACAAGCTGCAACTGGGTGTAGAAATCACTGATATGTTGGGTACCACCCTTTTTTGGAGTAGTGGTCTCACAGAAGTGTTCGCCCCGCAGCTCTATCTGGGAGCTGATTATCGGTTGAGTTTTCAGAAAGTGCCCTTCGTGCTCCATCCTGTTTTTCAGCTTGAATTCTCATTAAGCGGCGATCAGGCCGAACTTAAACAGGGTAGTTGGGGCTATTCCGGTGGTTTGGAGATCGTATTTCAGGAGCAGCTTCACATTCAACTGGGACGGAACGCCCTGAATCAGTTTCAGGTTGGTGCCTTGATCCGGACCAGATATCTGGATCTCCATTATGGAACCGGATTTTCAGAGTTGACCACCATTGCAGGGCAAACCCATCGGGTTGGAGTCGGCTTCAAGTTGGGTGAGTTGGATTTATTTTAGGACCGTTAACTTTTATATCTAACTAGTCTTACACGAGGTGAGGTTTTAAATCACCTTTGAGATCAATACTCTGAATTCACTCAATATCATGGCGGTGGCACCCCAGATTTTGTGACTGTGAAACTTGAAATAGGGAATCTGTAAATCTTTGCCCCTGAATTGTCGGGTTTCGTGATGGATGTGCGCCTGGTGAAGATCTTCCAATGAAATACTAAAGATTTGCTCTACTTCGCGAGGATCTGGAAGCAGTTCCGGGATCGTTGACACAAATCCAACTACAGGCTGGACCAAATAGCGACTTACGGGTATGGGGAGTGGGCTGGTCATGCCCAGGATTTCCACATTCTGCCGGGGTAAATTGATCTCCTCCTCAGCTTCCCGCAACGCTGTTTCTAGACTGGTTTCAGAGCCTTCGTGGCGTCCTCCCGGCAGGGCTATCTGACCACTGTGAGCGAAGCCGTCAATACTGCGCTTGATCAGGGGAAAATACCACTTTCCATGCTGGGGATAAAGAGCGATAAGGACTGAGGCAGACTGCAGGTCACCTGGAACTCCGTCAACCCCGCGACCCTCCGGCATGAGCATCTTTTGGGCTTCCCAGCCTGGTAGTGGCAATTGGAGCAAAGCCTTTAAGTCATAGATTGTTTGCAGGTCAGCCATTAGTCTGCCGTTCTGATGCTGCGCATTGATAAGCCCAAAATACCGCTGAGGGTGGCCCCAATTCCAATTGCCAGAAAGATCGTGCGCGGTGAGATCCATTCTGCCAGAATGCCTGTGAGGGCCACTGAAAGTGACATGACGCCAATAACCGCTAGGTTGACCATGGAAAAAACACGTCCCTGCATTTCACCAGGGACGATGGAATGAATAAGGGTTGTACGGGTGACCTGGATAAAGGGGATTCCTAAAGAATGAATAAAAATTATGCCGATGGTCATCCAAAAGGGATCAAAGCCAAGCTTGCCCACCCAGAAAAGCGGTATGAAAGTGATTCCATCATAGATCATTCCCAGCATAAGCCAGGTTCCTTTTTTGAATCTGCCTGCAAAGCGATAGACAATAAAGATTGCCAGGAGCATTCCAACACCGTAGCTGGATTCAATAAATGCGAAATCCTGCCCACTGCCGTTCCAGACTTCTTTAATCAGTAAGGGGGTGCCTACGACTGCTGGTCCCATGATAAATAAATTATTCAGTGCAGTAACCAGAATGATCCAGAATAGTCGCCGATCGGTAACGGTGACATATTTCAAGCCTTTTTTTAGTTCAGTCAGATGGCGACTTTCAAAATTGACCGCTCGGGGGGTGGAGCGTTGGTAGGAGATCAGGTAGATCATGACAAAAGAGACCAGGAAGGTGACTGCATCCAGGTAAAAAAGATTAATGATCCCCAGGGCATTCAATAACATTCCGGCACCAAATAGACCAACGAAATATGCCATATAGCCAGTGGATTGGATCAGTGCATTAACTTTGAGCAATTGAGCCTGTTTAACCAGTTCAGGAATAATGGCATCTCGGGAAGGATTAAAGAGGGTTCCGAATGAGGCTGCTATAAAAACAATCAACGCCAGGGTCATAGGGGTCAATAAGTCAAATGAATAGCAGATGGGGATGAGCAGAATCAGGAATAATCGGGCCAGATCGCTGATCAACATGAGGGTCCGGCGGCGGTAATAATCTGCCAAAACACCAGCGAAAAGACCAAACAGCAGGGCTGGTACAGTAGCGGCAAATGCTACAAGGCCGGTGAGGGATGGTGATCCGGTGAGATCCAGCATGAGCCAGATCACCGCCATATTGGTGATACTATCCCCGGCTTGTGAGACGAGTTGTCCCACCCAGAGAAAAGAAATATTACGGTTTATAAAAAGCCGATCAGTATCCGGTACAGATTGTGTCACAAAGCCTTCACGAATATCCTAATCAACGCTTGCCACAGGGAGCAGAATGTCAAAGATGGTACCCAGATCAGGTGTACTGGTAACGCTGATAAAGCCTTTGTTCCCCTCGATGATGCCTTTTACAATGGGGAGACCAAGACCGGTACCAACACCTTCATCCTTAGTTGTAAAAAAAGGTTCAAATATCTTTTGCAGATTAGTTTCCGGGATTCCAGTTCCCGTATCAGAAATAGAGATTTTTATATAATCACCCTGTGGGGTAATTCTGGCATGCCGTCCGCGAGCAATAAATGACTCCTGCGTCAGTGTGATAGACAGAGTGCCACCCTCAGGCATGGCATCCCGGGCATTGATTACCAGGTTGATAAAAGCCTGTTCAAATTGTTTAAGGTCAGCAAAGACCTGATGCTCTTGACCTGGGTCAACCTGGGTCAGAACAGAAATTGACCGGGTACAGATAGCTTCAATGATTTCTCTTCGTTCGAAGACAAATTCACTCATATCAAATATAACAGGTTTTTGTTCATCCGGTTTGTGGCTAAACTTGAGTAATTGTTGAATCACACCGGCGCTATGTTTTGAATAGGTTTGGATATGCTGGATGTATTTATATATCTCGTGATCTTTGGGAAGTCTCATTGAGCAAATATCAGCATACCCCAAAATAGTTGTGAGTTTGTTGTTAAGCTCATGCGCAATTCTGCTGGCCATGATCCCAATTACTTCCATTTTCTGTGAGAGCTGCAACTGTTGTTCAAGGATGTGGAGTTGGGTGACATCCTGAACTGTGCCTTCATAGTATTGAACTTTCCCAGAATCATCTCGATAGCTCTGAATATTCTCCAAAACAGAAATAGATTCACCATCCTGCCGTTTCCATTCAGATTCATAAAGGTGTACTTGATCATGTCGGTCGACTTGATGCAGTAGTTTCTCACGGTTTTCGGGGCTTACATACTTGAGATCTTTGATATGTTTCCCTGTCAGATTTGTGTTTTTAGAGTAACCGAGGGTGTCTACAAATGCCGGGTTCGCCAGGATTATGCGCTCGTCATTGCTCACCCGGTAGTAGCCGTTCTGCATGGTGGTAAAGATACCTTTAAACAGGTGATTTGCTTCTTCCAGAGCTTCTTGATAAACCCTCATACCGATCTCTTCCCGGTGTCTCAGCAAAGATATTTCAATTGCAGCGCGCAGGTTATCAGCTTGAATCGGTTTAATTAGATAGCCGAAGGGCTCTGTGGTCAGGGCCTGGGATAGTGTCTCTTCTTCGCCATCTGTAGTAAGATAGATTATGGGAATATTGATGTGTTCTTTAATTTTAGCCGCAGCTTCAATGCCAGCTCGACGCGTTTCCATGACCACATCCATAATAATAACATCGGGCTTTAATTGGAGTGCCAGATCTTCTGCTTCTTGTTGTGAGGCAGCAGTCCCGGCTAATTCATAATGCATGGAAGTCAACATAAGGGTTAAATATTTTCGCAGTGATGGATCATCATCAACGATGAGAACTCGAACGTGTTGGCTCACAAGTATTTCTCTTTCTCTTGGAGAGTAGTTATTTTATTGATTTAAGGAATTCCTGGGGTATTCCTTCAAGGTCTTTTTTCTTGAGGCCATTATGGTATACATCAACTATCTGTGGGGTGAGCATGACCAGCAGCTCAGTTTTCTTCTTAGCGGTTTGGGTCGATTTAAACAGCTCTCCGATCAGAGGGATGGACCCTAGAATCGGGACTTTCTGAACAGTTTTTACGTCAGATTCCTGCATTAATCCACCCAGTACGACAGTTTGGCCATTTTTGACGATCACTTCTGTACTGGCCCGACGGGTTGAGATGATGGGAATACCGTCAGGGGTCAGGCCCTGTTGGAAGTTTGCCTGGGGTTGTAAACGAATAGTGACTGTCGAATCATTGTTCACATGGACCCGCAGGGCAAGTTTTACAGTGGCATTTTTGAATTCATATGACACCATCCCGAACTCATTCAATTTTGGGTATGGAATCTGATCACCCACTTCAATTTCCGCCTGTTTGTTATCCAGGACCATGAGGTGGGGAGTAGATAACAGATTGAGGTCATTGGTTTGGGATAGCAGTCCCAGTACGATATCGATATCCATGGCAATAATGCCCAGACCAAATCCTCCGGCAATATCTGGAAGGACAGGAATGATCAGGGGCTCAATGAGCGAATTATCTCGATAACCAAAATTAGTTTCAAAGATACCGACTTCGCCATCAGAGCCCTCTTGAGAGGTAAACCATTGGACGCCGCGTTCATGATCATTCGAAAGTGAGACTTCAACTATTGCAGCTTTTATTTTTACCTGCTGGGTATGGACATCCATCTGCTCCATCAGGTGAACAAGGTCTGATATCTGGCCGGGTGTGTCCTGAATAATAACGGTGTTGGTGCGTTCATCTCCATAGACTTTTCCCAGGTCAGGAGTGACAAAGTTGCCGATAGATTGAGCCATATCAAGGGCCTCAGAAAACTGGCACTTATAAGATGTTATGCGTGTGGGAATAGCAATATCATCCTTATGTGTAACCAGATACTTTCCAGAATTTCCCAGTTGCTGGAATCCCAGATCATACAGTTCGGTCATAATGGAAAGGGCTTCCAGGGGTGCGATGTCCTTCAGGTCCAAAGTGATCTTGTTGGTTCGTATTTCCGGATCAGAAATAAATATCATGCCACTTTTTTCGCTCAGGATTCTCAGCACGTTTTCCAGTTTTACTTCTTTTACACTAATCGAGATTCTCTCTCCGCGACTCTGTGAAAAGCTGAGAAGAGGTATGAGCACCAGGATTATTAGCAGAATATTTGTTATATTTCTTGGCAAGTCAGTTCTTGGTTTCATATCACTCTCTCTCTAGAACAATGGTGAATACATCATTGTCGTTGGCTAGAAATATCATAGTATCTTCAATTGTTTGAACAGTGTAGCCCTTGATCAGATCACCCTGAGCGTAAATATCTCCATTCAATATGACGTATGGATTAGAACTATCCCAGATTATACCAGTCATGGCGATATTGGGTCTATTAATTCGCGGTGCCCTTTTCTTGGTTTTTCTAGTTACCTTTTTCTTGGGCTTTTTCTTGGGCTTGGCCGTGACCTTTGGTTTTAATTCAGGAGGCGGTGCTACATAGACTCGCACAAAAGGGTTGCGCAAGTCGGTGATTTTTTCGGTCGCATTTAGAGTATCTATGGTCTCAATAAATTGCAGTTCATCGATCAGGGGCGACGAAACAGTTCGGATAGTGATCTGCAATGTTTCTAAATCCAGGGCCAGTGTGTTTCCAACATGTCCGGAGACAGATCCTGAAAATAATTTTTTGTATGATCCGGTGAACCACAGGAGGGCAGATATCAGAACAATGCTGATTATTAAACCAAGGAGTATCGTTTTATTCTTGTTCACTTCTTAATAGTCTCCTGGGGCACAAGAACAGTTAACGTCAGATCATAGCGTCCGTAATCTTTGCGTTCAAGGGTTTTTATGGACAATTCATCAATTAGGATCCACTCCTTGTGGTTCTCAAGCAGGTCAAGGAACTTTAGAAAATCAGGGAAACGACCAATAGAGCTCAATCTGATCAAATGTGATTGATACTCCTTACCGATGTTTCGATATTTATTAACTCGCTCAAGGGTGATTACTTTAAGCAGAGATGTTGTGCAAAAACGGTCGATTATGGGAAAAATGGCATTAATCCGCGTACTTTGCAGCAGTCTGGATTTAAAGACAGTCTCCAGCGAGTCCAGTTCTGTTAATTGGCTATTCAGGTTATCGATAGCCAGTTCAATATCCAGGCTTACCAGATCGATATAAGTTTCAGCAAGTTGATTTTGTCTGAGTACGGCCTCATCATAGCGTTGGCTTTCGGGGAGGATAAGCACCTGCAAAGAAGAGCCAGTAAAAGCAAAATAGATTACAATGGCCGTCACCAGCCATTTCATCTGAACCGCTTCTATCCAGAACTGGAATTGTTTTTTCATTCGTACAACCCCAGGGAAAAGACAAGTTTTAGGCGATCTTCTTCTTTATGAATGCGATTGGTCTCAACTTTGATATCGCTATAATTGTTAGAGATCGGTAGACTAAAGAGCAGATTACTGCGAAAACTATCCACTGACCGAATATCGCGGTTGCCCCCTTCGATGTAAGTAAAACCTTCGATGGTTAGATCTGGTCCACCGGTTTTCTTTCTTTTGCCTTTTCTTTCTACTTTGGTATAGATGTTGGTAATGACCAGATCAGGAGGTAAGGCTTTGGTTATATCTACAAGAGTTTTGCGCCAGACAGCTGGACGGTCTCTTGGTTGTAAGAATAGCAGAGACTGTTTTCTTAACCGATTTCGGACGCCGATTTTGCGCTCCAAAAAGAGCATTCGGGGTTCAACACTGGAGATTTTTCCTTCAATCCCCGTATTCAGTCCTTCGAAGACTTCAGCCATATAGGTCTGGCTTTGGTGGGTTCTATATAGAACAAATAGAGTAGCCCCGAAAATGATAAAATAGACCAGGAAAGTGAAGCGTTTCAAGTGTCGTTTAACACGTTCATCAGCTGTCGTGCTTAAAAAATTTAGTTGAAATTCCATATTATCTCATTGCCAGCCCGATAGCTGTAGAAAATTGGAAAGCGTTAGAAGGGCTAAGTTCCAAATCCGGGTAATACTCAAGTATGGGATCCCACATTTCTGCTGGGATCTCCATGATATCTTCAGAGAGGGTCAGGAATGATCGGATAAAGGAATCGTTAAGAAGTCCACCGGTTACATACAGTTTTTCGATCTTTTGTCCCGTGTTATAAAAATGGCGAAAATTCAGTTTGCGTATAGTTAAGGCTAGTTCTTTTAATTGGGCTTCAATTTTTGGATTTTCCATGTAAAGTGAAGTGAGGGGAGTGCCCTTAGAGCTAACTTCTAGAGCCCCTCTTCGTAGATATTCCACTTCAACAAATGGGATGTCTTCCGTTTTTGCAATAGTTCGATTAAGCGTATTACCACCGAAGGGCAGATAGAGGAATTCAGGGTGGTGGGCAGTATCTATTATAGTGTAATGGGAATTACTTCCACCTAATTGCAATATTCCGACTGATTCAACTGATTTCGGATGTGAACGTTGAAAGAGATCGATGGTGGGCAGGGTGCTGGTCTCTAATAGTGTCAAGGTGGTTGATAGCGATTTAAATACTTTTTGCAGCCAATCGATCCGATTTTTCTTGATAACTGCGAGCAGGATATTCACTTTTTTCTTCTGACTTTGGGGGAGCATGGCATAGTCAAAATCATATTGATCAACCGGGTCTGTCAGGAGGGGGGCTAGTTCCCAGAAAAGGGCTTGTTTCAGTTCGTGACTGGCTATTTGGGGAAGTTGCAGAAAGAAAAGGTTTTGATATTGAGCACTTAAACCAACATTTATATCTGCCCGGCGATAAGGAACTTCTGAGAGTAAGATCTTGATGCCGTTCATAATATGTGTTTCGTTTATTTCACGGACATCTTTTACGACATCTTCAACCATGAAATCGTATTTCAGCAACTGTGCGTGCTTCCTGCTTTTCTTTTTAGTATAGTATGAAGCCAACTTGATGGAGTTGGTTCCGATATCAATACCGATTCTTATTTTTTTTGCGCTTGCCACGATCCCTAAATACTTGGTTTTATTTTATAATCAACGAACTGATCTTTCCAGTCAAACATATCCATGAATATAGAAAATCACGGTGATGTAAAAATGGAAAAGATGAAGAATCTGCACAACGCATTTGGGGAGTAATCGGTATTACTTATGGATTGACGCTCTGTTGACCTATTAAGCCTACATGGTAAACGTAATGGACGGATCAGGAGTATTGATGGTGTGCTAAGAACTATTGTTCCCCAGGAGTAATGCATCCGCAGTATAAAGAAATCGTTAACGAACGATGTATTTGTGCCTATGAATATTTACTGCTTCAAAATGAATATATCTCTTACAAGGGGCCTTAACAAGTGTAATATAATAGGGACAAAATATAAAAAAGATTATAATAGGACATATGTATAGATTGTATTAACCACCGTATATACAGTATGATAACGATATGAATAATATCTAATATAATAAAAAACCCCGTTAATTAAAATGGGGTTCAAAGGATAAACATGCTAAAGTGATGTTGCGGCTGATCAGGAGTGCTTTTTTCTCCATTTCTTAGTTTTCCAGCGCCCGATCTGTTTGGGCCAGTCATAATGCTTTTTATGTTTGAACCCCTTGGTCCAGCGGTAATGATGTTTATGGTCATGATCTTTGAACTTGATGTAGTTATCGTCATATTCACCATGTTCCATCGCAATCGTTTTACCAACAATAGGTCCACTCAACTCGCCCTTTTTGAGTATGATGGTACCGGCAGTATAGATAGCACCGTTAATCTTATCCTGCCTTTCATAGTCTTTACCCTCAGCTTCAACTTCAAAGTAACTGCCAGGGTTAGTAAAGACTAAGGCCGGCATGGCATCGGCACTGTCCACTGGGACAGGCGCATTGATAATATTTTGATGCTCAAAGTATACATATCGTCCTGTGAAGACCAGAGTGCTATTCTCGAACTCGCAATTTTTGAGTGTAATAAACCAGCCAGTAAAGATGTGGATCCCTTCTCCGCCAAAGTCTTCTTCATCCCAGCGATCCCACTTTTTAAAGCTATTAGTATGTACTGCTACAGCGTTGTCAGTAAAATATTCGAGATCGACTTCAGGCATGAAGGTAAATACACGGCTGCGATTCTCTTCTTCATAATCAGTCTCATACCCATTGGTATTGATTGTTTCATCTGAAGCAAGGGCCCGATCAAAGTGGGTATCTGAAGACAGATCCAACAAAATCTCAGATTCCATTTCAAATTTATCAACATTTACTGATAATATTTGGGTTGTGGAGTCCCAGGCAGTGCTGATACCGTCATGCGAATAATTAACCAGGGAGTCAGCATCAATGTTAATGCGCCAGAGAGATTTATTCACAACTGATTCCACAGCATACTGAAGCTTAATATTATTGATAGTTTCCATTGAGTTTGAACTCGATAAATAGGAAACATCAAGTACTGCAATTCCAGTAAGGGAGAAGACTACAAAGACCATAATGACAGCGACTAACATTATCGTGCCATCCTGATTTTATTCTGTTCTTGTCTATGGTTTGTTCTCATCACGCTATTTATATATTCAAATGATGTGCCAATAAAATAAGAGAACTATATAATCAATAAAAACAGCATGATAGGACTGTAATAAAATCATTCGCAGCTAAAAAATGTAACATATATGCGATCGAAATATTTAGATTTAATGTAAATATGTCATATAATTATACCATTGTGAAATAGATCGGGACTAGATATAACGTTGCAGCGTCTATAATTGACTAATAAATAAAAATAAAAACTATATAACTTACGGTAATACAGTATGATACGGTAGTGTCTTATTTCGTTACCATCTGCTAAATGGATCCATGCTGTTGCAGTATCCTATTGGTTGAAAATATCGACCATTTAACGATATGTAGTATAAATATTACATATTATTCAATTTACATATTGTATCATTATTGGAGCAAATACTGTATAACACCAATAATAGGTATTTATTATGACAGGAATATCAGAATACGGCAATATAGATCTTCTCCAGGAAAGTATTTGACACATCTTTGGTTCTCTGCAGTAAAAACTAGATAGGGCTTTCAGTCAATTAATGATGTCCTGAGGTTGTCATTCCGGTTATAATTTTTAGTGTCTTGGTGTCAGTTCTCAGCGGGAATTTTCATTATGATAGGCTAAACTATTTTTCTGAGAATCCTCATAGCGAGTTGCCTGAAGCGTTCCCTGAAAACAGTCAACTATACCTATTTGTGAATGCCGATCGATATATGAAGTATGCTGTCCAGTCAATTGAAATCTATAAGTGCTACAACACAATGCATGTGTCAAATAGCACCTGTTTTTTTATTCACTGGATAGATCAGTATTGTTCCATACAGTGAGGCGCCTCGTTGAATAATGGGTGAATTAGGCTCAGGGAGGCTTCTGGATCGTGATATTTGTGAATGCGGAGGTTACAGAGTGGCAGATGCCATCTAGTCATTCATAATGTCGGTCCCAGTCTTTGAATGCTTTGGTGAGCGTTGACCTGGACTATTTGTGCTTGGATGTATATCGATTATTTGGGCCGATAATTAAAGCAAAGCCCCTTAGCATCTGCAGGGGCTTCCAATGTGAAAAGAGCCAGGAATAAGAGCACCAGGCGTTGCTGTATTTACATTATAGATTGATAAAAAATTAAGACGTCTTGTCCCCATAATAAGGAGATTAGCCCAGAAGCAGCCATAAGTTCACTGAATTGCGGCATGGCTTCGTCAGTAGCCTTATTGAAGTATTTAACATTAACACTACCGATTACAGCGCCACCGGCTAAGGCAAAGAATAGAGCGACCAAGCCCAGCTTCATTCCTAGGAAAAGCCCCAATAAGGCACCAAGCTTAACTTCAGTTAGCTCAAAAGTACTTTCATCTGTTGCAAAAATCTTAATCAGGTTATATAGCGCCAGGGCGGCTATTCCCAGTATCATACTTAGTGCAGCCTCTGGAAAGCGGTCTGGGTTATAAGCTAGGAAGTGAATTACAGCCAGCATGCCCATTGATAGTAGCAGACTATCGTTCAATTCACGTTTTTCCTTAGTCAGAAAAATTATTCCAATAAGTGCCATACCGTAAAGCATGGCCATTGTTCCCTCATAACTCCAGCCGAATCTAAAAATGTAAAAGGCCACCCAGGTAACTTCAAAGATATCCACCAGAAGCTTTCGGAGGGGCAGTGCAGCATCACAATATGGGCACTTACCGCTGTTTCTGAAATAACTCCAGAATGGTAGCATATCTTTCCAATCTAATTTGGTGGCACAGGAAGGACAGTATGGCGTTGGTCTAGAAAAGTTGCGTTTTTTTGGGGTTTGGTCAATGGTTGCATTACTAAGTATAGCGAAAACAAAGCCGAGGACAATAACACCGAGGATAGTTAGCATTTATCTAATTCCTCAAAGTGATGGTCCAGGCAACAGACAGAGTATCATCGGCTGAGCATAGGTTCATGTTAACATCTAAGATTTTACCAAAATTGCCAACCCGTTCAGTGAATAAGAGATCAGAAATGTGAGCATCAACTGGAATATGAGAAGTAGAATCGATCATCCACTCAAGCGTATTTGAACTCATGCCAAGATGATAGACGGTTGAATCAGCATCAACTGCTCGCAAAATAGTGCCTGAAGTGCTGGTTGTCGAACTTTCCTCGGCTGTGGCATCGGCATAGATTTGCATGGAGTCACTGATCGTACTTGTAAGTTTTGTACGAACATATCGATCCATGAGAACTTGATCGTAGCTCAAACCAACACGAATATTAGTTTGGGTCAATTGTGATCGGCTGAATACGATGACTGAGGAGAAGCCTAATATCAGAATCATGCTGGCAGCCATAGCTGAGATCAATTCTACAAGACTAAATCCAAATTCACTCGGTTTAGTTTTCTTAGGCTCTCGTTTAGGCATTATTCTCATCGTACCACCTATATGTTCAAATGCTATGCCATTATTTGCAAGTCTTATAAATGATGTAATAACAATATGATATGATGTAATATATTAATTCACAATTAAAGCATGTAACATTTTCAAACCAGAAAAGATAACAAGTGATGGGAAAATGTCATATTAATATAACACAATATGAAGCGGCTTACGCTGTAATGGGGATAACAACGCAGAATATGGAGATATATTGATTGATATATTACAACAACTACATGATAAACAGTATGATATGAAGTTGTATGTATTTGGTACCATCTATTAATTAGAACTTGATATGGACAAGAGAAAGCTTAGTGGAAATTTAAAAATATTCTAAATATGTAGTATTAATGTTACAGTGTTGTGTGCTTGTGGCACCAACGATAGATTGAGATAATAGAGTATATCAATAATAATGAGACTTATAAACCGATAAAAAGAATGAGAAAATACTGGAAGCGAGCCAGGATGATCAGGTATTGCAGGTCAAGAGTCTTTCTTAACCTAATTATTTAAACTGGGGAAATTCCAGCAGAGGACCACAATTTGGCCAGAAAAGTGAGGCCGATCGGAGCCACTGCAGTGGTAATGCAGTGATATCACAATGAGGTAGCACGCTGATTGATTTCGCATACGTTCATCCATTAGGGGAATAAATAATGGAAGTTGAGCTTGACGGCTTCGCAAAAAGTATATGATAGAACATGAATATCACCCTAACATCAATAAATATTGTCACTTATGTGACCATGGGCTATATTCATAATTATGAACACTTTGCGCCTCTGCGTACCTCTGCGAGTTGGAAATCCCGCCGACAGGGGAACACGAAGTGTC